>JBMTTG010000209.1:0-5415 GCA_049449095.1 Phycisphaerales bacterium
TGGAAGCCGTACCGCCTCGCGTAGGACTGGAGCAGCAGTTCGCCGGAAGCCTTGTGCGCGGCATAGGGCGACGCACAATCGAAGCGATCGCCTTCCTTCGAAGGCAGCGAGGGCGTGGGTCCGTAGACGGCCGCCGAACTCGCGAAGACCACGCTTCGCACGCCCAACTCGCCGGCGATCCGGAAGACCCGCTCGGTGCCTTCGAGATTGATCCGGAAGGCCCGCTCGGGATCCTCCCACGTCCGAGGCACCGAGACCTCCGCAGCCAGATGCAGCACCGCCTCGCAGCCGGCGATCGCCTCGCGAACCTTCCCCTCGTCGAGGATCGAGGCTTCGACGAACTCGGTGCCCTCCGCCAGGTTTCGGCGATGGCCCGAGGAGAGATCGTCGAGGACACGGACCTTCGCCCCCGCGGCGAGCAGCGAGGTCGAGAGATGCGATCCGATGAAGCCGGCTCCGCCGGTGACGAGAGCCCGATCGGGCCGATAGTGATGCTCGCGCATGGGCTCCGTTCCAGTCACCACGCTTCGTCGTTCCTTGATCGGCATCGAAGCGTCTTCCCGCCAGCACTTGCCGGTTCGCTCTTGAGAGTCGCCCTCCTCCAGCATCGGATCATGCCCTACCGCGTGCCGCTTCTCGCGGCGCTCGCGAAGGCTCCCGGCGTCGACCTGATCGTGCGGGCCGATCGATCGATCTCGCCGGCGCTCGCCGCGACCGAGGCGGCGGGCGTCGTGGTGAAGGATGCCCCGGTCCGGACCTGCGGACCGTTCTACTGGCAACCCGCGGCGATCGAGGCGTCCCGCGACGCGGAGGCCGTCGTGTTCGGGTGGAACACCCGCTCGCTCGACGTTCCGCTGGCCTTGCGAGCCGCGCGACGGCGCCAGGTCGGCACCGTCCTCTGGGGGCATGGCTTCGGAAAGACCCGGCCGGGACTCGGCGATCGGATGCGCCTGCACACGGCTCGTCGGGCGGATGCGCTGCTCCTCTACGGACCCTCCACGCGACAGCGGCTGATCGATCTGGGCATTCCGGCCGAGCAGGTCTTCGCGGCCCCCAACGCGATCGATCAGTCGTCGATCGCCACGGCGGCGACCGACTGGCGATCGCGCCCCGACGACCTGGCCGCCTTCCGATCGCAACAGGGGCTGCACGGACCGGTCGTCCTCTTCCTCTCGAGGCTCGAAGCCGACAAGAATCCGCCGCTGCTCGCCGAGGCGTTCGCGAAGGTGCTCGCGAAGCATCCCGGCGCGACGCTCGTCTTCCTCGGCGACGGCTCCGCGCGGAGCGAGACCGAGGCCGCCGTCGATCGACTCGGCGTGCGAGATCGGGTGCGCTTCGCGGGCGCGACCTACGACGAATCGAAGATCGCGCCGTGGGCCCTTTCGGCGAGCGTCCTCGTGCATCCGGGCGGGATCGGCTTGAGCCTCATGCACGCGTTCGGGTACGGAGTTCCGGTGATCACGACCGATCGCATGGACCTGCACGGCCCGGAGGTCGAGATCCTCGACGCGGGTCGCAACGGCCTCTTCTTCCGCGACGGCGATGCGACGGATCTCGCGGAGAAGGTCCTCTCGCTGCTCGGTGATCCCGAGCGACTGAAGGCGATGTCCGCCGCGGCGTTCGAGACGGTCGATGGCCCGACCGGACGCAACATCCCCGCGATGGTCGCCGGCTTCCTCGAGGCGATCGACTTCGCGGCGGCGCGGCACGGCACGTCGCGGCAATGAGCGGCCCATGCCTCGTAGACTGCGGGTCGACGTCGCACCCACCGGCTCCGCGCCACCGACCGCCGGCCCGATCTTCCCATGAGTGACGCATCCCCTGCCGCCGCGGGCTTCCGCCTTCCTGCCGAATGGGAACCGAGCGAGGCGGTGTGGCTCGCACGTCCGCGCGACGAGGGGATCTGGCCGGGCTGCCTCGAGAAGGCGCAGACCGAGTGGGAGAACTTCGCGGCACGGCTTCGCGAGTCGGTCGAGACCCGAGAACTCGGCGCCTTGGGCATCCGGACCGCCGGCAGCGCGATCCGCGACTTCGGGCCGGTCTTCCTGGTGCATGCCCAACGCGGGGTCGCGGCGCTCGCCGCGGGACCGGCTTCCGAGACCGAGGCTTCCCAGAAGTTCGACGCCGACCGCGCGGTGCCTGCGGAGATCGCCCGGCGAGCGGGAATCTCGATCCTCGACCGGCACCCCCCGCTCCGCGCCGGTTCGTTCGACACCGACGGGCTCGGCACGCTGCTCGTGGCCGAGTCGAGGCTCGCCGCGGGAGGCCGGGATCCTGTGCGCGAGCGCGGCGTGCTCGAGTCGCGGCTTCGCGAGACCTTCGGCGTCTCGGAGATCGTGGAGCTCCCCGGCGAGATCGAAGGCGAGGGCCGCGGCGGCCATCTCGACGACGTCGCCCGCTTCGTCGCTCCGGGCCTCGTCGCGGCAGTCGAATCGCCCCCGGGGCATCCCGACCATGCGCGTCTCGCCGCCAACCGCGACCGCCTTCGCCGCGCGACCGACGCCCGCGGACAGCGACTCGAGATCGTGCCACTTCCCTCGCCCACCCCGATCCATCACGAGTTCCCCGCCGGCGGCCGGAGGATGCTCCCGGCGAGCCACGCGAACTTCCTCATGGCGAACAACCGGATCCTCGTGCCGGTGTTCGGAAGCCGCAGCGACGACCTCGCCTGCCGCCGGCTCGAGGAGGCCGCCGGGATGCCGGCGATCGCGGTGATGGCGCGAAGTCTCGTCGTCGGGCTCGGCGGCCTGCATCGGCTGAGCTGCCAGCAGCCCGCCGGGCCGGCGAAGGGCTGAACCCATTGCGGATCGAGCGACGATTCGGGCGATAACCGGAGTCCGATGCGCGAGACGACCTCGATCCGCTTCACCGACGGCCTGCTTGGGCGCACGGTGCTGCTGGGCATCCTGCCCACCGCCGCGGTGCTCGCGGGCGTGATCGTCGTCGGGGCCTACAACCGCTACGAGTCGCTTCGGGAAGGCGCGGAGGAGTCGCTCGAGAGCCTCGCGATCCAGACCTCGCTCAACGTCGATCGCGGAGCCGACGATGCGGTCGAACTCGCGAAGGACGTCGCGATCTCGCAGTCCGCGGGCATGTTCGGCATGCGTCGACTGACCACCGAGGTGCTTCGCCAGCTGACCGAGGCGAATCCATGGGCGCTGGCGGTCTACGTGGGCTACGAACCCGACGCGGACGGAAAGGACGACGAGAGCCTCCGGGGCGACCTCGACCGTCGCACCATGGACGAATCCGGGCGGTTCATCCCCTACTGGTTCCGCGATCCGACCAAGGGCGGCGCCATCGAACTCAAGCCGCTCGTGGACATGGACACGAGCCTCTACTACGACGGGGTCCGGAGGGCCTTCAAGGCGAACGGGACGCCGGCGCCGATGGTCACCGAGCCGTACTTCTACGACGGCGACCTGATCGTCGAGCAGTCCTATCCGATCGTCGTCGACGGGAAGTTCGTCGGGATCGGCGGCGTCGACCGCAGCCTCGCCTCGATTCGCGCCGACGCCCTGCGGTTCGCCGAACAACACGACGTCACCGTCTACATCGTCTCGGGCCGCGGCCGCTTCGTCGCCTCGAGCCTTCCCGGCGACGTGCCGGGCGGCTCGAACCCGCTGCAGACCCTGGAGGTCGCGGAAACCGACTTCGCGGAAGTCGTCGGTCCGCTTCTTCGGCACTCGGCAGACGCGCAACTGACCCGGGGCTTGGATCCACTCACCGGCGAGGACACCTACTTCGCGTCGGCGGGCGTCGCGACCGGTGGCTGGACGGTGATCCTGACCAAGCCGGTCTCGGCGGTGATCGGGCCGATCGTCCGCGAGACGATCTGGACCGCCTCCCTCGCGACCATCGCCCTCGCCGCGGTCGTGACGCTCCTGGTGCTGCTGGTCTCGGGCTTCTCCAAGCGGATCCGCCACGCCGTGCACGCGGCGGAGCTGGTGGCGAAGGGCGATCTTTCCGAAGAGGTCCACACCTGCTCGAAGCGCGACGAGGCGGGGGTACTGCTCCGAACGCTCGCGTCGATGCGAAGCGGGCTCGTCGCCATGGTCGGGCGCATCAAGCACGCCGCGGTCAGCCTGCACACCGCGACCACCGAGGTCGCCGCCGCCGGCCGTCAGCAGGAGGACTCCGCGGGCGAGTTCGAGAGCTCCTCCGCGGAGATCGCCGCGGCGGTCCACCAGATCAGCCGCACCGGCGAGGCGCTCGTCTCGACGATGAACGAGGTCCGCACCATGACCGACGAGGCCTCGACGCTCGCCGGCAACGGCCGCGAGAGCCTCGACGGCATGCGGACCTCGATGCGCACGCTCGAGGAGGCGACCGGCTCGATCGCCGAGAAGCTCGCGGCGATCAACGAGAAGGCCGGCGGCATCACCGCGATCGTCACCACGATCACCAAGGTCGCCGATCAGACGAACCTGCTCTCGGTGAACGCGGCGATCGAGGCGGAGAAGGCCGGCGAGTACGGACGCGGCTTCCTCGTCGTCGCGCGGGAGATCCGGCGCCTCGCCGATCAGGCCGCCGGCGCCACGCTCGACATCGAGAAGATGGTCGCCCAGATGCAGTCGGCGGTGTCGGCGGGCGTCATGGAGATGGACCGCTTCGCCGAACAGGTCCGCAGCGGCGTCGAGGAGGTCGACTCGATCGGCTCGCAGATGGGCCGGATCATCGAGCACGTCACCGCGACGTCGGATCGCTTCGCGATGCTCGACTCGGGCGTGCGCGAGCAGTCCGCGGGAGCCGGGCAGATCGATCTCGCCATGGGTCGGCTTCGCGAACGAGCTCGGCAAAGCGCCGAGAGCGTGCGCGAGTTCAGCCAGTCCGCCGAAGCCCTTCAGAAGGCTCTTGGCAGCCTCCGTGGCGTGATCGACCAGTTCAAGGTCTGATCCGACGCCCCTCATCGAAGCGCCTCGTGGAAGGTCTGTTCGAGGGCCTGAACGAGGGCCTGAATGACGGTCTGAATGAGGTCTGCCTGATCGAGGATTTGGACGGCGAGGCGGGGTCGGAGCCGCTCGTGGGCTCCGCGATGCGTCGCCTGCCGACCGGCGGGGCAACGCTCGATGCCGCCCGGCAGCGACGAAGGGGTGACCGGACGGGAAGTTGACCGTCCCCACTTCCCTCGGTCGCGGCGCAGGCTAGATTTGAGGACCGTGTTTTCGGACGGGCTTCCTTCGGAGGCCGTCGCGGCACACCTTCCGCCTCTCGTTCGCCGGTCTTCGTGGGCCGGCGTCGGATTGGATCAACCTCGGGACTCCTCGTCGAGGGTCCGCAAGGAGAATGGAATGCGTCGAATCGGCATCGGCGGCGGCGTCGCGTGCGCCGTCCTCGCAGGGCTCGCCGGGACCGCCTGGTCTCAGGATCTGCTCTGGGCCAACGGTCCCCTCGTGACCTATCCAGGCGCTGGCG
>JBMTTG010000210.1:0-5374 GCA_049449095.1 Phycisphaerales bacterium
GCTGGTCGCGGTGTCGGGGGCCGCGATCGAGGTCGCGGACTCCGAGAGGGCTCCTCGCAGCGATCGCAGCGACGGGATCCGGTCGGTGGTGGGCGATCCTCGACCGATTCGACGATGGATCGGCGACGAGGCTTCACCCCGGTTCACCTTCGAGCAGACCGTGATGGAGCTTTGGCGGGACGTCGCCGTCTCCAGGCGGGACGCCGTATCGTGAGCGGCATGCAGTCGCGACGCGTCCTCGTCACCGGCGCCGCCGGATTCATCGGAAGCCATCTCGTCGAGCGCCTGGTGCGCGACGGGGCGACGGTGCGGGCGTTCGTCCGCTACGGCTCGCGGAGCGGCTTCGGGAACTTCGATCTCCTGCCGGCGGACGTTCGCGATGCGGTCGAAGTCGTCGCCGGCGACATCACCGACGCGAGCAGCGTCGATGCAGCGGTCGCGGGGTGCGAGGTGGTCCTGCATCTGGCCGCGATCATCTCGATCCCGTACTCGCAGCGGGCGCCGTCGCAGTGCCTCGAGGTCAACGCGGGCGGCACGTTGAAGGTGCTCGAGAGTTGCCGGCAGCACGGCGTCGCGCGGCTCGTGCACACCTCGACGAGCGAGGTCTATGGCTCGGCCCGCGAGGTGCCGATGCGGGAGTCCCATCCGCGCTGCGGGCAGTCGCCGTATGCCGCGAGCAAGATCGCGGCGGACGCGATGGTGGAGGCGATGCATCGAACCTTTGGTGTGCAGGCGACCACCGTGCGGCCCTTCAACACCTACGGCCCCCGGCAGTCGACGCGAGCGGTCATTCCCGCGATCGTGTCGCAACTGGTCCTCGGCGCCGAGACGCTCGAGTTGGGGGATCTTCGGCCCACCCGCGACTTCGTCCATGTGGCCGACACCGTGGCGGGCTTCGTCGCCGCGGCGCACGCCGACGGCGTGGCGGGGCGCGAGTTCAACCTCGCCACCGGCCGGGAGACCTCGATCGGCGATCTGGCGAGGTCCGCGATGCGGGTCGTGGGACGCGAGGTTCCGATCGTGGCCGTCGAGGCCCGGGCGCGACCGGAGCGAAGCGAAGTGACCCGACTCTGCGGCGATGCGTCCTCGGCGGCCGAGTCGCTCGGATGGCGGCCGCGGATCGGTCTCGAGGAGGGGCTGGCCTCCGTCGCGGAGTTCGTGCGGCGGCACCCCGATCGGTTTCGACCGAAGGAGCAGATCTCGTGAGCGATGTGGGCGTGGTGATCCGGACCCGCAATGCCGAGCGGTACCTCGCGGACTCGATTCGGAGCGTGCTCGAGCAGAGCCTCGCCCCAGGCGAGATCGTGGTGGTGGATGGCGACTCGACCGACGGAACCCTCGAGGTGCTCGCGACCTTCGGGGACTCGATCCGCACCGTTCGGCAGCGGCGGCGCGGACTGGCTGGCGCTGCGCAGGACGGCGTCGATGCGCTGACGTCGCCGATCGTGGCCTTCCAGGACGCCGACGACCTGTGGCCGCCTTCGCGGCTCGAGGCGATGGTGGGCCGACTGGTCGAGGACACGACTCTCGAGGGCGTGATGGGCCGAGTCGAGCACTTCGTCTCGCCGGAGCTCTCCGAGGAGGAGGCTCGACGATTCGAGATTCCCGAGGGTCCGCAGCCCGGCGCCGGGCTTCCATCGCTGGTGGTTCGGCGAACGGCGTTCGCTCGCGCGGGGGAGTTCCTCGATGGGCTCTCCGCCGGGGAGTACCTCGAGTGGATCGATCGGGCCGTCCGGGCGGGAGTCCGGATCGAGGCGGTGGAGACGATCGCGCTTCGCCGTCGCGTGCACCTTCACAACTTCACCCGCAGCCCCGAGTCGAAGCGCGACTACGTGCGGGCGGTTCGCGAGGTGATGGCGCGTCGGCGCGCCGAGGCGGCACCGCCTGCCGAGGCGTGATCGCCCACCGCCAGCGAACGATTCGGCCGATTCGTCCCGTGAGGGTTCCCGGCCCAAGCCGATACTTCCGTCCGCCCACTCACCATGTCCACCGTCTCGCTCGTCATCCCGCTGCATCAAGGCGAACGCTTCATCGCCGAGGCGATCGCGTCGGCCCGTGATCAGGACCAGCCGCCTCGCGAGGTGATCGTCGTCGACGACGGCTCGACCGACGCCGGGCCTTCGATCGTCGAGGCGATCGGCGGCGTCGTGCTGCTGCGCCAGGATCCCCGCGGACCGGGAGCCGCGCGCAATCGCGGCATCGAGGCGGCGACGGGCGAACTCATCGCGTTCCTCGACCAGGACGACCTGCTGCGGCCTGCCGCCCTCCGCCGTCATCGCGAGACGCTCGACGCGCACCCGGAGGCGATGCTCTCGGTCTGCCGTCAGCGATTCGCGATGCTCGACGGCGAGGTCGTCCCCGAGTGGCAGCGACCCGATCTCCTCGACCGCGAGACGATCTCGTGGACGCCGTCGTGCCTCTGCATCCGCCGCGAGACCTTCAGGCGGATCGGACTCTTCGACGAATCGCTTCGCGCGACCAGCGATCTGCTGTGGTGCCGCGAGTACCGCGGCCACGGACTTCCGTTCGTCGAACTGGAGGAAACGCTCGTCGACCGGCGGGTGCACGCGCGGTGCCAGTCGGCCGACGGGGCGACGATCCGCCGGGAGATGCTCGAGGTCTTCCGCCGCGCGGCCGCGAGCCGAAGGCGAGAGGCGCCATGACCGCATCGCCTTCGATCGGGGTCGTGGTGCGAGCGCACAACGTGTCGCCCTATCTCGCGGCGTCGATCGAGAGCGTGCTGTCGCAGGATCCGCCGCCGCGGGAGGTGGTCGTGGTCGACGACGGATCGACCGATGGCACCGGCTCGGTCGCGGCCTCGTTCTCGCCGCGGGTGAAGGTCGTGCATCAGGAGCGTCGCGGCCCCGGCGGTGCGCTGAACGGCGGCGTGGTCCATCTCTCGAGCGATCTGCTGGCCTTTCAGGACGGCGACGACCTCTGGACGCCCGGGCGTCTCGCCGCGATGGTCGAGGCGCTCGAGGCCGAGCCGGCGCGGGACGGCGTGATGGGCCGCGTGCTCCACTTCGCGTCGGAGGATCTCGCCGGGGCGGAGGCGGCGCGGTTCGAGATCCCGGTCGAGCCGCAGCCGGGCGCGGCGTTGCCATCGCTCCTGTTGAGACGGGCCGCCTTCGAACGGGTCGGCCTCTTCGACGAGTCGCTCAAGGCCGGCGAGTACCTCGAGTGGCATGATCGGGCGGTGCGGCAGGGGATTCGAATCGAGCCGATCGAGTGCGTCTGTCTCCGTCGACGCGTGCACCGCAGCAACACCACCCGCGGCCACGATGCTCGTCGCGACTACCTGAAGGTGGCGAGGCTCGCGATCGCGAGGCATCGGAGCGGCCAGGGCGATTCGGCCTGATCGGCCGCGGATGCCGACTCGCGCGATGGACCGAGAACGGGCCGCGATCGCGATCGAGAGCGGATTCCCAGCGCCGGTTCCGGCCCGCCCGATGGAATGGCGCGGCGTCCGGATCGACGGAAGGCATCCTGTGATGGACGATCCATCGATCGATGGATCGCCGATCCTCTCTTTGCGTGATTCCGAACTCGGGAGTGCCAGCGCCATGACCGACCCGTCCCCGCCTGCTTCCGATGACGGATTCGCCGTCGACGATCGAGAAGTGATCCACGAGAACCTCGAGGGCGAGGCGGTGCTCGTGCATCTTGGCACGGGCCACTACCACAGCCTGCGGGGCGCCGCGTCGGCGATCTGGGATCTCGTGGTCGAGGGGCGGTCGTCGTCGGCGATCGTCGGCGCGATGCAGCACCGCTTCGAGGGCGATCGTGAGCGGATCGCCCGCGCGACGCTCCAGGTTCTCGAGGATCTTGTCGCGCGAGGCCTGGCAAGTCCGGCGCCGGCGAAGGCCACCGACGTGCCGCCGTGGGAAGGGCCGCGAACGCCGTTCGAGGATCCGAGCCTCGAGTCCTTCGAGGACATGCAGGATCTCCTGCTGCTCGATCCGATCCACGAGACCGGCGAGGAGGGCTGGCCGAAGCGGGCGTGAGGTCGTGCCCGCGGATGGGCGATCCAGGGACGTCTCCTGTCGAGCCGCCGGGGCGCCGAGAATCGGCGATTCGATGGATCGACGTCCGGCTCGTCCGAGAGCGATGGACGCGATGGTGCTCGGGGTGATCCGCGGTGCGCCTGCCGCTTCGGTGGGGCGCCGTACGATGCCTCGATTCCCTTCCTCGCGAGGACGATCCATGCCGCTCACCGACTACCGCACGCTCGGGGCTTCGGGCCTTCGCGTCAGCCCGCTCTGCCTTGGCGCGATGACCTTCGGGGAACAGTGGGGCTTCGGTGCGGACGACGCGGGCAGCGTCCGCCAACTCGATCTCTACGCCGAGCGCGGCGGCAACTTCATCGACGCGGCGAACATCTACACGAAGGGCCACTCCGAGCGGATCCTCGGAGAGTGGTTCGCCGCGGGCGGCGAGTCGCGACGCGATCGCACCGTGATCGCCACCAAGTTCGGCGGCAGCATGCATCGAGGCGATCCGAATGCGGGCGGCTCGGGCCGCGTCGCGATCATGCGGGCGGTCGAGGCGAGCCTGCGGCGGCTGCAGACCGATCGCATCGACCTCTACTGGGTCCACTTCTGGGATCGCTTCACGCCGATCGAGGAGCTGATGCGGTCGCTCGATCTGCTCGTCGCGCAGGGGAAGGTTCGGTACGTCGGCTTCAGCGATCACCCTGCGTGGATCTGTGCCCAGGCGCAGTCGATCGCGACCTTCCGGGGCTGGGCGCCGTTGGCGGCGATCCAGATCGAGTGGAGCCTGCTGCAGCGGACCGTCGAGCACGAGCTCGTGCCGATGGCCCAGCATCTGGGCATGGGCGTCTGCCCGTGGGGCCCGCTGCGGGGCGGCGTGCTCACCGGGAAGTTCACCCGCGAGGGGCGGCAGACCGACGCGCCGACCCGGGTGCGCGACGACAGCAAGTTCCTCGTCGAGCGGACCTATGTCCTGCTTGATGCGATGAAGGCGATCGCGGCGGAGATCGGCTGCACCGTGCCGCAGGTCGCGATCGCCTGGCTCGCGGCGCAGCCGGGCTGCACCTCGCCGATCATCGGGGCGCGGACCGAGGCGCAGCTCCTCGACGTGCTCGGAGCGCTCGAGGTGCGGCTCTCGGCGCAGCATCTCGCCACGCTCGACGACTTGAGCCGTCCGCCGGAGCACTTCCCGCAGACCTTCCTCGAACTGGCGAAGACCACCATGCTCAACGGCTCGACCGTGAACGGCGTCGCCGGGCCGCTGTGGGAACTCAGCCCCGCGAGCGATGCGGAGCGGGCGTAGGAGCGGCTTCGCCCTGAAGGCGATCGATCACGCCGCGATCGGCGGGATCGGGCAGTCGATGGCGTCGCCGATCGCCCGCAGC
>JBMTTG010000211.1:0-5318 GCA_049449095.1 Phycisphaerales bacterium
AAGGCCCCCGGCTACGGCGATCGCCGCAAGGCGATGCTCGAGGAGATCGCGGTCCTCACCGGCGCGACCGCGGTCATGAAGGACCTCGGCATCGAGCTCGACAAGGTCGCGCTCACCCAGCTCGGCCAGGCGAAGAAGGTCGAGATCACCTCCGACCACACCACGATCGTCGAGGGCGCCGGCAGCACCTCGTCGATCAAGGCCCGCTGCGAGACGATCCGCACCGAGATCGAGAACACCGACTCCGACTACGACCGCGAGAAGCTCCAGGAGCGGCTTGCGAAGCTCGCCGGCGGCGTCGCCCAGATCAAGGTCGGGGCGAGCAGCGAGGCGGAGCTCAAGGAGAAGAAGTCCCGCGTCGAGGACGCGCTCCACGCGACCCGTGCCGCGGTCGCCGAGGGCGTGCTCGCCGGCGGCGGCACCAGCTTCATCCGCTCGATGCCTGCGATCCGCAAGGCGAAGGCTTCGGCCTCGGGCGACGAGGCGCACGGCTTCGACGTCGTGCTCGAGGCGCTCGCGGTGCCGCTTCGCACCATCGCCGAGAACGCCGGAGAGAAGGGCACCGTCGTCGTCGGCAAGGTCTCGGAGATGAAGAACGACGAAGGCTTCAACGCCCTCACCCTCGAGTTCGGCAACCTCGTCTCGGCCGGCGTCATCACGCCCGCCAAGGTCGACCGTGTCGCGCTCCAGAACGCCTGCTCGGTCGCGGGACTCCTGCTCACCACCGACTGCGCCATCGTCGAGAAGCCCCAGCCCAAGGACGAGAAGGGTGGCCACGGCCATGACCATGACCACGGCATGGGCGGCATGGGCGGCATGGGTGGCATGGGCGGCATGGGCGGCATGGGTGGCATGGGCGGCATGGGCTTCTGACCCTCGGCCGCGACGCTCTTTCGCAACGACTCGCACACGCTCTTTCACTTCAGCAACACACCTGACACGCACGCCGGCCGCGGCCGGCCTCATCGGAGACCCGACATGTCCGTTCGACCTCTCGAAGACCGCATCCTCGTCAAGCCCCTCGAGCCCGAGACCAAGACCGCGTCGGGCATCTATCTGCCCGAGACCGCCAAGGAGCGCCCGATGCAGGGCAAGGTCGTCGCGACCGGCCCGGGCAAGATGCTCGACAACGGGCAGCGCACCAAGCCGTCCGTCAAGAAGGGCGACACCGTCGTCTTCGGCAAGTACTCCGGCACCGAGGTCGAGATCAAGAACGTCTCGCACCTGATCATCCGCGAGAGCGAGCTGCTCGGCGTGATCGAAGGCTGATCCAGCCGCGTTCGCGTCCCTTCACGACTCGCCTTCCGCAAGGAACCAGACCATGTCCACCAAGCAGATGAAGTTCGCCGGCGCCGCCCACGCGGAGCTCCGCCGAGGCGTGCAGCAGCTCTGCGACGCCGTCGGCGTCACCATGGGCCCCAAGGGCCACAACGTGATCCTCCAGAAGTCCTGGGGCGGTCCGACCGTCACCAAGGACGGCGTGACCGTCGCCAAGGAGATCGACCTTCCCGAGCCCTTCCAGAACATGGGCGCGAAGATGGTCCAGCAGGTCGCGAAGAAGACCGCCGACGTCGCGGGCGACGGCACCACCGCCGCCACCGTGCTCGCCGGCCGCATCTTCGAGGGCGGCCTGAAGCACATCGCCGCCGGCGCGAACGCCGTCGCGGTGCAGCGGGGCATCAACGCCGCCGCGAACGCCGCGGCCAACGCGATCGCCGAGATGGCCACGCCCTGCAAGGGCAAGGCCGACCTGCAGAAGGTCGCCACGGTCAGCGCGAACCACGACGCCGAGATCGGCCGCATCATCGCCGAGGCGATCGACAAGGTCGGCCACGACGGCGTCGCGGAGATCGAGGAGTCCAAGACCGCCGAGACCACCCTCGAGTACGTCGAGGGCATGTCCTTCGACAAGGGCTTCCTCAGCCCCTACTTCATGACGGATCCGAAGAAGGCGCAGTGCGTCCTCGAGAATCCGCTCATCCTGCTCTACGAGAAGAAGCTCGCGAACCTTCCCGACCTGCTGCCGCTCCTCAACAAGGTCGTCACCTCGGGCAAGCCGCTGCTCATCATCGCCGAGGAGGTCGAGAACGAGGCCCTCGCGGCGCTCGTGGTCAACCGTCTCCGCGGCGTGCTGCAGGTCTGCGCGGTGAAGGCTCCCGGCTTCGGCGATCGCCGCAAGGCGATGCTCGGCGACATCGCCGCGCTCACCGGAGGCGTGTTCTTCAGCGAGGATCTCGGCCGCAACCTCGAGGACGTCGAGCTCAAGGAGCTCGGCTCCGCGAAGAAGGTCGTCGTCGACAAGGACGAGACCGTCATCGTGCAGGGCGCCGGCAAGTCGAAGGACGTCGAGGCCCGTGCGGCGCAGATCCGCGCCCAGATCGAGCGGACCACCAGCGACTACGACCGCGAGAAGCTCCAGGAGCGTCTCGCGAAGCTCACCGGCGGCGTCGCGGTCATCAACGTCGGCGGCATGACCGAGATCGAGATGAAGGAGCGGAAGGACCGCGTCGACGACGCGCTCCACGCCACTCGCGCCGCGGCCAAGGAAGGCTACGTTCCCGGCGGCGGCGTCAGCTTCCTGCGGGCGATCCCCGCGCTGCAGGATGCCCGTCGCAAGGCCAAGGGCGACGAGAAGTACGGCTTCGACATCGTCGAGGAGGCGCTGGCCGAGCCGTGCCGCCGCATCGCCGACAACGCCGGTGCCGACGGCGACCTCGTGGTGTCGAAGGTGTTGGAGTCCAAGGGCTCCCAGGGCTTCGATGCCGCGACGGGCAGCTACTGCGATCTCGTCAAGGCGGGCATCATCGATCCCGCGCTCGTCTCCCGCACGGCGCTGCTCAACGCGGCGAGCGTCGCGGGCCTCATGCTCACCACCGACGTGATCGTGGCGGAGCTCAAGGAGGACGACAAGGCGGTTGCGAACGCGGTGTCCTGAGCCGTCCCGCGCACGCGACCAAGCCCGGCGCGGACCGGGTTGCGGGACGAGGCACCCCCTCTCCCGCAGCCCGGTCCGCCTTCCCACCGGGAGCGGACGATTCGATCCGTTCCAACGATCCAGACGCGATGCCCACCGAACGCTGCTACTACGAGGTCCTCGGCGTCGCCCGCACCGCGAGCGGCGATGAGATCAAGGCCGCGTACCGGCGGCTCGCGCTCAAGCACCATCCAGACCACAACCCCGGGGATGCGGAGGCGGAGAAGCGCTTCAAGGAGTGCGCCCGCGCCTACGAGGTGCTGGCCGACCAGCAGCGCCGCGCCCGCTACGACCAGTTCGGCCACGCGGGCTTGCGCGAGACGCCGGGCCACGACTTCGGCTCGATGAACATCGACGACATCTTCTCGATGTTCGGCGACATCTTCGGCGGAGGCGTTCCCGGCGGCGGCCGACGCGGCGGGCGCCGCGGCCCGGCGCGGGGCTACGACCTCGAGACCACCGTCGAAGTCTCGCTCGAGGAGGTGCTCTCCGGCTGCACCCGCGAGGTGAAGTTCACCCGCCTCGACGTCTGCAAGGAGTGCACAGGCTCCGGCGTCGAGCCGGGCCACGAGCCCGCGACCTGCCCGGACTGCGGCGGCAAGGGTCAGGTGGCCCAGGTCGGCTTCGGCGGCATGTTCCGCATGGTGACGGCGTGCCCGCGCTGCCGAGGCAAGGGCCGCATCGTCACCGAGCGCTGCAAGGCCTGCCGTGGCGAGGGCCGCGTGGGCGTGTCGCGCACGCTCGAGGTGAAGGTTCCCGCCGGCATCCGCGAGGGTCAGGTGATCCGCGTCACCGGCGAAGGCGAGCCGCCGCCGCCGGAGGCGAGCCCGACCGGCGAGGGGATCCGTGGCGATCTGCATGTGGTGGTTCAGGTCAAGGAGCACGACCGCCTCGAGCGCGACGGCGACGATCTGATCGTCGTGGAGCGCATCGCGTTCGCGCAGGCGGCGCTCGGCGCCACGCTCGTCGTCGAGGGCATCGACGGCGAGGTGACCGTCGACATCCCGGCGGGCAGCCAGCATTCGGACATCCATCGCGTCGGCGGCAAGGGCCTGCCGTCCCTTCGCGGCGGCGGCCGTGGCGATCTCGTGGTGATCCTGCAGCTCGTGGTGCCGAGGCGGCTCACCGCCGCGCAGCGGGACCTCCTCCTCGACTACGCGAAGACCGAGGAGATTCCCGTCCACGAGAAGGAGGCGCGCGGCGTGTGGGGCAAGATCAAGGAGACCTTCGGCGGCTGAGCCGCGAGGAGCCCGTCATGAGCAAGACCTCCCATTCCGAGGATCACGAGGCGTTCGATGCCGACGATGCGGTCGAGGCCGAGGTCGCCGACGGTGGCGACCGCGAGATCGCCGAACTGAACGAGAAGTACCTCCGCACCCTCGCGGACTTCCAGAACTTCAAGCGCCGCAGCATCGAGAACGAGCAGCGCGAGCGGTCGGCGGGCATCGCCGCGGTTGCGCGGAACCTCGTGCCGGTGCTCGACCAGTTCGACCTCGCCCTGGCCGCCTCCGGCGATGCGGACTCGCTTCGCGAAGGCATGAAGCTCATCCGGCAGGAGCTGCTCAAGGTGCTGTCGAAGTCGGGCGTCGAGACGATCGAGCCCTCGATCGGCGACGAGTTCGCCCCGGCGATGCACGAGGCCGTGATGCGCCAGCCCGCCGAAGGCGTCGCGCCGGACGCGATCTCCATGGTGCTGCAGCCGGGCTATCGGCTCGGCGAGATGGTGATCCGTCCCGCGAAGGTCGCGATTGCGCCCGAGGCCTGATCGAACGCACGTCCCGAGACCGCTTTCGCCATGCCGACCTACGAGTACGAGTGCGACGCCTGCGGGCACCGCTTCGACCAGTTCCAGTCGATCACCGCAAGCGCGCTCCGCAAGTGCCCCAAGTGCGGCAGGCAGAAGTTGCGTCGCCTGATCGGCGTGGGCGGCGCGGTGATCTTCAAGGGCGGCGGCTTCTACGAGACCGACTACCGCAGCGAGGGATACCGCAAGGCCGAGGAGGCCGAGCGGAAGTCCGGCGAGGCGAAGCCCGACGCGAAGGGCGGCGACGCCAAGGGGTCCGGCGAGGCCGCGACGGCCAAGACCGAGGCGGCGACGAAGACCGAGTCGCCCAAGCCGGCGGAGACCAAGGCTGCCGGACCTGCCGCGCCGAAGAGCCGCTCGCCCGAGAAGCCTGCAGGCAAGGTGAAGAGCCACGCCCGCGAGGGCCGTGGGGTCGGCAACCTGAAGCGCGGCGCTGCGAAGCCGACCGCGAAGAAGCAGGCTCGCCGGCCGCGCGGCTGAGGGCCAAGCCCGAGTCGTTGCGCGGCAGGGAATCGCACCTGAACACGGTCAGGCGCCTGC
>JBMTTG010000212.1:0-5305 GCA_049449095.1 Phycisphaerales bacterium
CCGTGCTTCTCGAGCACCGCGATCATCACCGCGAGACGATTCGCATCGAGTCCGCTCGCCTTCCGCCGTGCGGTGCCGGGAATCGCCGTGGCCGTCAACGCCTGGATCTCCGCGAGAAGCCCGCGTGATCCGGCCACGGTCGGAAACACGACCGACCCCGGGCGCGTGCCCGCTTCGGAATCGAGGGCGAGGGTGCCCGCCGCCGGCTCGGCGAGTCCCTGCGCGGCCATCTCGAGCAAGCCGATCTCCGCGGTGGAGCCGAAGCGGTTCTTGACCGCGCGGATCACCCGATGGGCGTGGTGACGATCGCCCTCGAAGGAGAGGACGACGTCGACAAGATGCTCGAGGAGCTTCGGTCCCGCGAGCTGCCCGTCCTTCGTCACGTGCCCGACCACCACCACCACGCTGCCGGTCCGCTTGGCGGTGGCGACGAGATCGAGGCAGCACCGCCGCAGCTGGGTCGCCGAGCCCGGCGCCGCGGGCAGGTCCGGACGATGCAGCATCTGAATCGAGTCGACTGCGATCACCGCTGGCCGGTGCCGCCGAACCTGCTCAAGGATGCGAGGCAGGCTGACCTCCGAGAGGACCAGCAACCCCGGCCGGTCCGCCCCGCCAAGCCGCTCGGCCCGGAGCCGGACCTGCCGGGCGCGCTCCTCGCTCGATACAAAAAGGACCGACCCCGACTCGGCGGTCTCGCCGGCCTGGCCCCCGAGCCGACCCGCCATCGAAGCGAGGGCCTGGAGCAGCAGGGTGCTCTTGCCGACCCCGGGATCCCCGCCCAGCAGAATCGCGCTCCCCGGGACCACCCCGCCGCCGAGCACCCGATCGAGTTCCGAGACACCGGTCGCGATCCGGGCCACATCGCCCACCGGCACCTCGCCCAGCGGCACCGCCCCAAAGGGTCGACCATCCGGCGCCCCGACAATCGTTTCCTCCGCCCCGGCAAGAAGCGACGAACCGTGGTCGGCGGCCTCGGGCTCGCGAAATCGCTCGAGCGAGTCCCACACCCCGCAGTCCGGACATCGGCCGGCCCAGCGTGGATGCGTGCTGCCGCACTCGCGGCAGAGAAAGATCGTGCGGGACTTGCCGGAGGACTTCGCCACGGCGCGAGTGTATCGGTGGGTCTCGCCGCTCCCGCGCGCTCGGCGGAAGAAGCGCGACGATTGCCGAAGTCGCTGGGAGACCACGCGGGGCAAGCGCTCGCCCCGGCGGCTTACGGACCAGCCTTCCGCTCGCTTCGCTCGTCAATCCATCGGATTGGACGCGATGGACGGAATGGACGACGCGCCCTGCAGGCACGCGCGAAGGAATCTCGGCGTGGGCATCGCGCCCACAAGCCGACCGCCGCCCTACTTCCCGCGCCCGAGCCTCGTCGCCAGTTCGAAGTGCGTCTTCGAGACCGGCTGCACCGAGAGCCGCTGACCTCGAGCGAGGAGCGCCATCCCCGCAAACCGCGGATCCTCGCGCATCGCCTCGAGCGGGAGCACCTTCGGGAAGCGCTCGACGAACTCGATCTGCGCCATCAGCCACGTCGGCTCGTCGCGATCGGACTTGGGATCGAAGTACTCGCTCTTCGAATCGAATGCGGTCGGATCGGGAATCGCGGGGGCACAGACCTTGGCGATGCCGGCGACCCCCGAGGGTTCGGCGTTGGAGTGGTAGAAGAGCACTCGGTCGCCGACCTGCATCGAGTCGCGCATGAAGTTCCGGGCCTGGTAGTTCCGCACCCCCTCCCAGCCGGTGCGTCGATCGCGCTGGAGATCGTCGATCGAGTAGACGTCGGGTTCGGACTTCATGAGCCAGAACCCGGTCGAGACGAAGACCGGCGGCGACGTCCTCGGCAACGCCTTGGGCACCTTCGCTCGAGTCTTGGTCGCCGCCCCGCCCGCGGCGGAGCTTCGCGACCTCGCAGCCCCGACCTTCGCCTTGGTTCCTCTGGCCGATCCGGCCTTTGCCGTTCGCCCCGTCCGCTTCGCCGCACTCACGGAGCGGTCGCCTCCGGAGCAGGAGCCGGCGTCGGGCTCTCCTGGCCCGGCGCGATCCGCAGCGGGCGAACATCCCAGGCCCACTCCGCCGGATCCGGCGACTCGAGCAGAAGGAGCGACTTCTGCGGATCGCCCATCGCGCCGTTCACCTTCGGACGCCGAAGGAGCACGGTGTCGCGATCGCCGTTCAGGTCGAGCACACGGATGCCGCGGGGCGCCAGCGTCTCGCGGTCGTAGAAGAGCTCGATGTACGCGGTGTCCTTCGCCATCTCGGTGCCGGCCCGCGGCACGAGGCGCAGGCCGACGAAGTCCTCGAGCCGATCGAGCAGCGGCGGGCTTGGCGGCGGCGGCTCGATCACCTCGAACCGCGAGAGCACGTCGGCCTTCGTCTGCGCAATCGGAAGCGGAATCGGACCCTCGCCCAACTTGAGCGGATCGATCGCCTCGCCGGGCATGACGAGTTGCCGGCGCACGTACCGCTTCTGCCGGTGATCGAGCTCATCGAGCCACCCGTCGGCGTAGACCCAGTGCTGCCGCCACTGCTCGCCGTGGCCCGAACCATCGATGAACTCGTCGAAGACGATCGCAACGCGGGTCGCGTCGCCATCCCGGGTGAGCAGCACCTGGCCGAGACGCGTCTCGGACTCCTCGAGCAGCGCATCGAAGCGGATCAGCGTGAGATCGGCTTCGAGCGAACGCATGTCGCGACCCGCGATCTCGAGGCGATCGAGCAGCGCCTCGCCATCCCATGCGGCGATCGACTGGCCGTCGGAAGCAAGAGCCAGCCGCGGGGAGCCTTCGGAGCCCATCGGCGGCTGGCCGCAGCCCGGGTCGATCTCGCCCGAATCCTGCGGGGTCGAAGCGGCAGCGAGCGAAGCGATCAGCAACGCGACGACGATCGAGCATGGTCCTGGCTTCATGGCTTCATCCTATGGATGGACGCGACGGTCTCGACCGCTTGCGGGCGGGATTCGAACGAACCGCCTCGATCGAACCTCAGCCCCGCCCCACCTCGAGGTACGCCAAGTCGAGGTACTCCCCGAGCATCCGATCGGTGTTGAACTCGGGCGCCACGGTCGCCGCGCTTCGCAGGGCCCGCTTGAGCCACTTCCGGGGAAGGCCCTTCCGATCGCGGTCGTAGAACTCCGGCACGAGTTCCTCTTCGAGCAGGCGATAGAGCGCCTCGGCGTCGGCCTTGTCCTGGGCCTCGGGCGTCTTGCAGACCTTCCCGGCCTCGATCGTCCAGCCGTTGGTGCCGTCGGCGCACTCGGGCCACCAGCCGTCGGCGATCGAGCAGTTGATGCCGCCGTTGAGCGGACCCTTCATGCCGCTCGTCCCGCTCGCCTCGTGGGGACGAAGCGGCGTGTTGAGCCAGACGTCGCAGCCGGACGTGAGCGCGCGACCGATCGCCATGTCGTACTCCTCGAGCAGCACCACCTTGCCGAGGAACTCCGGGCGACGCGTCATCTCGAAGACCTTCTGGGCATAGGCCTGGCCCCCGAGATCGCGGGGATGCGCCTTGCCCGAGAAGACGAACTGCACCGGACGCTTCGAATGGTTCACGATCCGCGCGAGACGCTTCGGATCGCTGAAGAGCAGCACCGCCCGCTTGTAGGTCGCGAAGCGCCGCGCGAAGCCGATCGTGAGGACATCCTCCGAGAGCATCGACGCCGCGCGGTCGAGGTGCTCCGCGTCGCCGCCCCGGCAGCAGGTCTGCAGGACCATCCGCGACCGCACGAAGCGCACGAGTTCGCCCCGAAGCCGGTTGCGAAGCACCCAAAGGCCACCGAGGTCCGCCTTGGCGGCGTTGGCGAGCGGGCGGGCGTCGGGCGCCGGCTCCGGAACCGACACGCCCTGCGTCTTCCAGAATCGCTTCGAGAGCGAATGCATCCACGTGGGCACATGCACGCCGTTGGTGATCGAGCCGATCGGCACCTCGCGTGCCGGAACGTTGCCGTACGCGCCCGTCCACATCTCGCGGCTCACCTCGCCATGAAGCTTCGAGACGCCGTTGGCGAAGCCGCACAGCCGAAGCGCCAGCACCGTCATGCACACCGGCTCCTTCGCAGCGCCGGGGCGCTCGCAGCCAAGCTTCGCGAGCAGATCGCGGGGCACACCGCCGAATCGAAGCACCGGGGCGAGCGCCTTCTCGACCATCTCGATCGGATAGCGATCATGGCCTGCCGGCACCGGCGTGTGCGTCGTGAAGACGAGCGATCGCTTCACCGTCTCGATCGCCTGCTCGACCGATCTCCCGCGATGCGTCTCGCTCGCGAGCATCCACAGTCCGGCGAAGGCCGCGTGCCCCTCGTTGAGATGGACGACCGTCGGGTTCTCCCCGAGCGCCTCGAGGGCCATCATGCCGCCGACGCCGAGCAGCACCTGCTGCTCCATGCGCAACTGCGGCTCGCCCTTGTAGAGCCCCTCCGTCAGTTCGCGATCCGCCTTCGCGTTCTCGGGAAGATCCGTGTCGAGCAGCAGCAGGCTCGCGCGACCGACCCGCTGCCTCCACACCCGGACATGCGGCATGCGCGAACCGATCGGGCACTGGAAGCGGACACCGGTGTCCTCGATCGGAAGCAGCGCCGGATCCTGTCGCGGATAGAGCACCCGCGTCGAACCATCCTCGCGAAGCTGCTGCCGGTAGTAGCCGTGCTGGTAGAGCAGGCCGACCGCGACGAAGGGAATTCCCAGATCGCTCGCGCTCTTGAGATGATCCCCCGCGAGCACGCCGAGGCCACCCGAGTACTGCGGCATCGACTCGTGGATCGCGTACTCCGAGCAGAGGTACGCGACCTTCAGCGACGGCGCCTTGCGTCGGCGGTGCCGATCGAACCAGGTCTTCGCGGCGCGGTAGCGGACCATCTCCTTGTGCACCGACTCGATCGCCTTCCGCATCGGCGTCTCGGCGAGCCGCACGTGCAGCACTTCCGAAGGAGTCTCTCGGACGATCGCGATCGGGTTGTGGCTCGAGGCCTCCCAGCGCACCGGATCGAGGCTCCGGAAGAGGCTCGCGGCGGACTCGTGCCAGGTCCACCACAGGTCGTGGGCGATCGCCTCGAGCATGCGAAGGTGCTCGACGATCGCGACCTTCGCCTCGGCGGCGCGAGCCTTCCGCGATGGGACTCGTCTCTTGGGGGCGTTCTTCGCTCGGGGCATGGGCGTCCTCGGGGTCCGGTCCGGTTCGGTCGGGAAGGTATCGCAACGGCACAAGCGGAGTCGCGGCCGAATCCTGGCGACGATTCAACGCTGCGGAGTCGCGCGTCCGCTCGCCGCGATCACCGCCCGAAGTCGTCTCGCGGAAGCCGCATCCGCCGCGC
>JBMTTG010000213.1:0-5279 GCA_049449095.1 Phycisphaerales bacterium
GCCTTCATGACCGACTCGAGCGCCGCCGAGGTGTCGCCCGCCTGCCGATGCAGCCGTGCGAGTTCGACCGCATAGGCGTTGTCGTCGCGCTGCGTCCCGTCGAGGGCCGCAAGATGCGGGATCGCCTCGAGGGCTTCGCCGCGTGCGATGAGCGCCCGCGCGAGCACCCGATGCGGATAGGGATCGACCGGACGCGCCACGGCGTACCGCTCGAGCAGAGGCATCAGTGCATCGGGCACGACGTCGCCCTCGCCGATGCCGCGGCGCAGGGCAAGCTCCAGCAGATCGGGATGGTCCGGATGCTCGAGAAGCCATCCGGCGAGCGTCGCGTCGTCGACGGCACTGCCCGTCGCCTGCTCGTCCTCGCGCGCGGGAAGCGTCGCGATCAGGTCGCTCATGCTCGGCTCGGGCGCGAGGCCCCAGGCGGCGACCTCGTCTCGAGCCCACTCGAGGAACCGCGACTCGAACGCCTCGGGCGGCACGCCGAGGACCGCGGCGAAGGCGACCCGGCTCGACTCGCCCTCGCGGAAACGGTCCATCAAGGCAACGAGCGCGTCGGGTCCGTGCGCCTCCTCCATGAACTCGAGCATCCATCGACCCTGCGCGTAGGCGAGGGCCCGATCGGTCGGCTTCTTCGGACGCACGAAGGCCCAGTCGATCTCGTCGAAGGAGAGCAGTTCATCCGCAAGCAGCGAGCGGGAGAGCAGCAGGCAGGTCTGGTAGTCCCGCGGCAGCGTCTCGACGCTCGTTGCCGCGGCCTCGGTGAGCCAGTGCGGAATCCGGTTTCGGGTCTGGCTGAGGGTGACGGTGTGGGCGTACTCGTGGCGCAGCACCTCGAGCCAGTCGAAGGGCCCGAGATGCTTCTTCGGCGGGCCGCGGCGCGGAACTTCCATCGCGATGACGGGACCGGTGCACGCGGCGACGGTGTGCACCCACGGCATGCCGGTGATGCGCACCGCAAACGCGCGGTGGTCGGGATGCACCTCGATCACCGTCGGATTCGGCGGCACGTGACCGAATCGGCCGGCCACCTCTTCGTGCATGCGGTCGAGCACTTCCGGCATCAGCACCGCGACGACCTCGTCGACGCCATCGGCGTAGCGGATCTCGAAGTGCTCGCTGCGGATCCGCTTGTAGGCCGCGATCGACTCGAGGAGCGCGAGTCCATTCGCGGCGCGGCGGTTGTAGGGATCGCGCTTGGCGATCTCTCGGAACTCGGCGAGGGCGATCGCATCGCGACCCGACTGCACCTCGAGCAGGGCAAGGTCGATTCGAGGGGTCGGCCAGAGCGGCCGTCGCCGCGCCGCTTCGCCGAGGATCTCCGCCGCCTCGGGATACTGGCGATCGATCGAGAGTTGCCGTCCCGCCTCGAGCCACGGCTCGGGATGGCCCGGCCAGCGTTCATCGAGTGCGGCAAGGCGTTCGCGCATCGAGTCGAAGTCGTAGCGGGCCGCGTCGACGGCGACCTGCAGCGAGAGCGCTTCGGGGAGATTCGGCAGCGTGGCGAGCGTCGCCTCGACCAGCGCGTCGGCGGCGTCGGGGTCGTTTCGAAGGAGCGCCGCTCGCGCGTCGATCAGGTTCGCGAGCGGATGCTCGGGGTCGAGCGATCGCAGCGCCTTGGCCGCGTTCTCCGCGCCGGCAAAGTCGAAGCGATCGATCGCGGTGCGCCCGAAGAGCATCCAGGCCTCGGCGAGCCTCGGATGGAGTCGGAGGGTCTCTTCAAGCGCGGCGGCCGCCTCGGCGGGATTGTCCTTGTCGAGGAGCAGCTCGGCTTCGGCCAGCCGGCTGCGCCAGTCGAGCCGATCGAGTTCGCCGCGGGCTCGGGCGAGCATCGCCATCATCGCCTCGTGCTGGCCCGGGCCGGCCTCGGCGAGTCGGCTTCGAACGATCAGGCTTCGGACGAGATCCGCGATCGCGTCGGCGGACTCGAGCGCTTCGTCCGCGCGACCAAGGTTCACCGGATCGAGATCGAGCTGGTCGAGCCGACCGAGGCGATCGAGGCACTCGCTTCGAAGGCGAAGGCTTCGGGGCGAGTCGGCCCTCGGAAGGAGTCGAAGGGCCTCCTCGAACTCGCCGCGGCGAACCGCTGCTTCGGCCTGAAGCTCGATCGGCAGCGTGGGATCCGCGAGCGACGGATCGTCGAGCCGCCACTCGTCGAGCGCGACCGTCGCGCGGCGCAGCGGCGTGTCGAGGTCGTCCTCGAACCAGAGGCCATGGCGGATCCGAAGTTCGCGACGCTCCTCGTCGGTGAGATGCGGTGCCTCGAGGGCGCGAACGAGAGCGGGGTCGGGTTGGAGCGTTCCGCGCGGCGGCGGGTCCTGCGCGACGGAAGGGCTTGCAACCATGGCGGCCCCTGCCACGAGGAGCGCAAGGCCGAGGCCGGGATCGAGCGAGGATGAGGCGGTTGGCGGCATGGTCGCGAAGGGTAGGGGTCTCGTCGCGCGTCGCGCGGAACGGATTCGATGGGACGTGGGCGCCGGACCCACCCACCACCAAGTAGCATCCGCCCCCGCACGACTCGTTCGTTCACGCCCACCGCTCTCCCGAGGATCACTCCATGGCCGACTCGACCGCACCGCTCAGCCCCGCCACCGCGATGGCTCAGCTCGCCCGGCACACCACCGCGATCAAGGTGCTCGCGATCGTGATGATCCTTGCGGGCGTCGTCGCGCTGGTGCAGCCGCTGATGTTCGAGCTGTTCGCGGAGTCGGTCCTCGGCTGGGTGCTCGTCTTCGTCGGGCTCATGCGGGCCTTCACGGCCTGGAACGGCCGCAGCTTCGGCGAGTTCCTGCTGCAGCTGCTCTTCGGGATCCTGGTCCTGATCGGCGGCATGTACCTGCTCTGGAACCCGATCGGCGGCCTCCTCAGCCTGACGATGGTGCTGACGGCGTTCATGCTCGTCGAGGGGATCTCGAAGCTCGCGATGAGCTTCCAGCACCGCGAGGCGGCGGGCTTCCTCGCCTTCAGCGGCATGATCTCGCTGCTGATCGGCGTGCTGCTCTTCGCGAACCTGAAGACCGCCTGGACCTGGGCGATCGGCGTGCTGGTCGGGATCGACCTCGTCTTCGGCGGCTTCAGCCTGCTCACCTTCGGCTCGGCGGTGAAGCGGCTCGCGCCGGCGAAGTCCTGAGGTGCCGTCCGCCTCGGCGCATCCGGTCTCGATCGATTCGATCCGCGCCGCGGCGGCACGGATCGAGGGTCACGCGCATCGCACGCCGATCCTGCGAAGCGCGACGCTCGACGCGATGGCGCAGCGTCCGCTCCTCTTCAAGGCAGAGATCTTCCAAAAGGTCGGCGCGTTCAAGTTCCGCGGCGCCATGAACGCGGTGCTGCGGCTCGACGAGGCCGCGGCGGTGCGCGGCGTGGTGACGCACTCCTCGGGCAATCATGCCCAGGCGTTGGCGCTCGCGGCACGCTTGCGGGGCATCCCGGCGTGGATCGTGATGCCCAAGGGGGCTCCGGCCATCAAGCGCCGTGCGGTCGAGGGTTACGGGGCCACGGTCGTCGAGTGCGAGAACACCCTTGAGGCACGCGAGACCACCGCAGCTCGGGTCGTTCATGAGACCGGCGGCACGCTCATTCCGCCGTTCGATCATGCCGACGTGATCGCGGGCCAAGGGACGATGGCGATCGAGATCCTCGAGCAGCATCCCGAGTGCGAGGCGATCGTCGCCCCGGTCGGAGGCGGCGGCATGATCTCCGGCATTGCGATCGCCGCGAAGGCGCTCAAGCCCTCGATCAAGGTCTTTGCGGCGGAACCCGCGCAGGCCGACGATGCGTTCCGGTCGAAGCGGTCGGGCCGGATCGAGCCGGTCGAGCGGATCGACACGATCGCCGACGGGCTTCGCACATCGCTCGGCGAGCTGACGTTTCCGATCGTGCGCGATCTCGTCGACGAAGTGCTGCTCGTCGAGGAGAACGCGATCGTCGCGGCGATGCGGCTGGTGTGGGAGCGCATCAAGGTGGTGATCGAGCCCAGCGCGGCGGTCGGCGTCGCGGCGGTGCTCGAGCCGTCGTTCAAGGCTCGTCGCGAGTTCGGTCCGACCGCCGTGGTGCTCTGCGGCGGGAACGTCGACCTCGATCGCCTGCCGTGGCAGGGGTGACCAGTTCCCCGCGAGTGCGGTCAAGATCGGAAACGAGCGTGGCGGGCAACGGTCCAGAGGACTCGGTCGACCCGACGCTCTTCGCTGCTCGACGACGCGCTCGTCAGCCGGCCTTCTTCGCAGCCGCGTAGCGCCGCGAGATCTCCGGCCAGTTCATGATCTCCCAGATCGCCGCGAGGTAGTCGCCGCGGCGGTTCTGGTACTTGAGGTAGTACGCGTGCTCCCACACGTCGATCCCGAGGATCGGCGTGCCCGCGACGTCGACATACGCCTCGCCCATCAGCGGGCTGTCCTGGTTCGGGGTGCTCGTCACGACGAGGTCGCCATCGCCATCGACGACGAGCCACGCCCAGCCCGAGCCGAAGCGGGTTGCCCCGGCCTTCGCGAGGGCCGACTTCAGTCCGTCCATGCCGCCGAAGTTCGTCTCGATCGCCGCGGCGAGCTCTGCGGACGGCGCACCGCCCTGGCCTGGCTCGGCGAGGATCGTCCAGAAGAGCGAGTGGTTCGCGTGGCCTCCGCCGTTGTTGCGCACCGCGGTGCGAACGCCTTCAGGCAGGGCATCGAGATCGGCGATCAGCACCTCGACCTCCGCGGGCACCTCCATGCCGGCGACCGCCTTGTTGAGGTTGTTGACGTATCCCGCGTGATGCTTGCCGTGATGGATCTCCATCGTGGCGGGATCGATGTTCGGGTTGAGCGCCGTGGCCTTGTAGGGAAGCGCCGGAAGGGTGTAGGGGCCCGAGGCCGGCTGGGCCTGCGGCACCGCGGCGGCGACGAGACACGCCGCGGCGAGAAGGGTCGAGGCGGCAGTGAGCGTGGTTCGCGACATGGGTCGGGTCTCCTGAACGGGAACGGGTTGCCGGATTCGGACCGCGAGGTTCGCCTGAGTGGCGCGGCCGGTTGCAGGCGAGGCGACCTGCGGAGTGGTCGGAATGAGGATGGTAGGAACGCGACGGGGCTGATCGACTCATCCGCGAGGGCCTCGTCGCCATGCTTGCGGGCAGGCCGCGGGCCTCTTGGCCGCCGGGCGAACAACGAGTCGTCCAAGGGTCGGGCGGACAAGAAGCATTCGACCCTCGAGTCGAGCCGTCCGCGTCGACTCGATCGTTCAGGACGCCGGATCGACCAATGGACCGCGGGCATCTCGCCCGCCGCGCGCCGATGATTCAGCCGAGC
>JBMTTG010000214.1:0-5276 GCA_049449095.1 Phycisphaerales bacterium
CGACGCTCGGCGCCGAGGTGGAGGATGGACCGCGTCGCGAGGAGGTCTCACCCGACCCGCGAAGCGCTTCGCGCATCCGCATCGAGATCCCGCAGGTCGACCTCGAGCCGATCGAGACCCGCAGCCTGCGCGAGCGCTCGGAGCATGCGATCCCGGACGATCCGCGCTGGGTGCTGCGTGGAGCGTGGGAGCAGACCAATCTCAGGCTCAACGGCGCCGACTTCGCGCCGGGCGGCTACGACCGCAACCTGATCGCGATCGATCCGGAAGAGGGCGTCCTTCGCACCTATCGCGTCTACGGCGACGGCGCGTACGTCGCGGCGGGCGAGTTCCGCGTCGAGATCATGCCCACCGGCACGCTCGAGCTCCGCGCCGACGAGCGTCGACCGCACCTCTTCGCCGCCGAGCCGTTCACGATCTCCGGCGTCACGGTGATCCCGCCGAGCGAACCGATCGAACGGCCTCGGCGGTGGAGCCTTCGCGATGGCGTGCTCGAGATCGATGGCCGGCGATTCGTGCGGCTCGAGCGGGAGGCCTTCGAGTCGGTCGCCCGAGGCGACGCGGCCGAGTCTCCCGGCGCCGCGGTGCAAGGCGGATGGGAGATCTCGCCGGCATCGCGATTCGACGACGATCCGGCGCCGGCGGTCGACTTCTTCGGCACGAGCATCGTCGGACGGCACATCTGCTACGTGGTCGACGTGTCGGGCTCGATGGCGGGCCCGCGGCTCGCCGCGGCGCTCGGGGAGCTCGCCCGAAGCATCGAGTCGCTTCCAAAGGACCGCTTCTTCTACGTGCTCTTCTTCAGCGGCTCGAAGCTCGTCCTCGAGGACCGATGGCTTCGAGCGACGCCGAGCTCCAAGCGATCGTTCAACGCGAAGCTCTCCGGCATCGAGGCCCAGGGCGGCACCGAGCCGGCGTCGGCGCTCGAGCACGCCTTCTCGAGCCTCGCGCCGGTGCCGGACGAGATCCACTTCATGACCGACGGCCTGATCCCGCAGGGCATGCCCGAGCTCCTTCGGAATCTCAACGCCGGCCGCGTGCGCACCGTGATCCACACCTACGCCTTCGGGGAGCGCGCGAGCGAGGTCATGCTCGAGGCGATCGCCTCCGAGCACGGCGGCCGCTACCGATTCGTGCCGGAGTGAGCGCGATGCGCACGCCGTTCACTGCGCGGTGGTGCGGCCTTCGAGGATGGTGTCCTGATAGAGGCCGGTCGCCGGCTCGATCCTGACCGGCGCGACGTCGTAGAGGAAGCCTCGCCGCGCGAGCGCCGCCCGCACCGTCGAGAAGGCCTCGAACGAATCGGCATCCGCCTTGATCGAGACGACGTGCTGCGACGGGTCGAGACCCGCCAGCGCGCGGCGCCAATCCCGGCTTCGCTCGAGCACCGCGGCGCCGCCCTCGGGCACGGGCACGCCGCCGTCGCTTCGCAGATACGCCGCCCGATCGATGTGCTGCCCGCCCGCCCGCCAGCAGTAGTGGATCACCGCTTCGCTTCGCGCCGCATCGACGGCCTGCTCGTTCCAGGTCGTCCAGCTCTCGCACGGATGCGCCTCGGGCGTCGACCAGTCGTTGAGGAGGTAGGCGCGGCCCTTCCACAGGACCAGCTGCGCCGGCACGCGGCCGGAGAGTTCGCGCCGGCGCGGGGTGCGGACGGTGACGTCGCGGGTCTCGCGGACGCTCGCGATCTCCTCCTCGAGACGGCGGATCTCCGCTTCGAGCCTCGGCCGCTCCTCGGCACGGCTCTCCTGGCGTCGATCGAGCTCGTCGAGCCGGGTGCGGATCGCCTCGAGGCTCGCCTCGCGGCGCAGCACCTCGAGCTCCGCGGCCTCGAGCGCCTCGCGAGCGCCCTCGACCGCGGCGTCCTCCTCCTCGAGCGACGCGAGGTCGAACGATGCGATGCGGGCTTCGAGCGCCTCGATCTCGAGCCGGCTTCCTGCGACGAGCGGATCGGCCGATTCGGTCGGCGGCGCGTCGTCGGGCCTCGCCTCCGTGCCGCGGACCGACACGATGAGCGCCACGAGCATGGCGACGAAGATGAAGAGCCCGAAGATGTTGCAGATCGCGTCGAGCAGCAGATCGAGACCGTCGCCTTCCTCGTCGCGGCGCTTCATGGCACCTCGCTCCGGACCGGATCTCCAGCGGGCCTCGCCGAGGGGAAGGCGTCGGAGGTGAAGCGGTCCTCGCCGACGAGATCGAGCCCGAGCACGACCTCGGCGAAGCGCGGATCGCTCGCGATCGCCTCGAGGATCGCGCGGTAGGTCGCAAGCCCGCTCGGCTTGAGGACGAGCAGCAGCGTGCGGTCGCGCCAGTCGCGTCGGCTCGTGAAGACCTCGAGGATGCGCTGCGCCTGCTGCTGGGGATCCGACGCGGCAAGCGCGATCGGAGCCTCGCGTTCCTGATCGAAGGAGATCACCGATCGCGCGGCGGAGAGCTCCGCGACGGTCGGCGGATGCGGCTCGTCGGGCGCGACGAGGTAGACGATGCGTCGCCGCGCCTCGATCGCGGCAAGGTCCTCCTTCATCCGGTCGCGCTTCGCGACGAGCGCCTCCGCGACCGCCTCGTCGGCATCGAGCGAGCCGACGCGAAGGTCCTCCGCCAGCGTCTCGTCGGCGGTCTCGATCTCGAGGCGGAGACGGCGGAGGTCGCCGTCGAGGGCGCGAAGCCGGCTTCGGATGCGGGCGAGCTCCTCGTTGGGGTCCTGCGCGAAGCGGGCCTCGAGTTCGGCGAGGCGTCGACGAAGCGACTCGGCCTCCGCGGCGGTCTCGTCGTCGGGTTCGGCGATCGCGATCGGCGCTGCGCCGGCGGCGGCCGTCGCGGCGCTGGTGCCGACCTGCAGGATGAGCAGCAGCGTGATGAGGAGCGTGAGGCCGATCGTGCAGACCATCACGTCCTGGAAGGAGAAGAAGGAGACCGGGCTGTCGCGGCGTCCGCGGGCCATCGGGGGCTCAGCCTTCCTTCGCCGCGACGAGGCGCACCCGCGCGACGATCTCCGCGGTGGTCGCCTCGCGCACCTCGTCGAGGAAGGTCTCGTCCTGGCGCCGCACGAAGACCTGGAGCAGATGGATCGCCAGTGCCGCGACGAGTCCCTCGCCGGTGGTGACGAAGGCCGTGTCGAGGCCGGCGATCACCTCGGTGAGCTGCGCGGTGATCGACTCGAGGGCGAGTCCCGGCTGGCCGAGCACGCCGCCGAAGCGCGAGATCGCCGCGGTGAGCCCGACGATCGTTCCGATGAAGCCGAGCACCGGGATCGCCCAGACGAATCCGCGGACGAGGGTGTAGCCGCCCTCGACGATGTTCTCGTCCTGCTCGGCGCGGGTGGCGAGCATCTCGTCGACGTCGGCGACGCGTCCCACGTTCCGCACGCTCTTCAGGGCCCGAAGCACGCGGGCGAGGACCATGAACCGTTCGGGCTCCTCGACGGAGGTCTCGATCGCCTCGATGAGGCGCTCCGCCGTCGCGCTCGAGACCGTGAAGCCCGGATCGGTCGGCATGAAGCGAAGGCGAAGCGCCGCCCGCTGGGCCCGGATCTTCAGGCTCTTGAGCAGCAGGATCGCCGTCGCCCACGCGGCGAGGAAGGCCATCGGGATCGGGATGCCCGCGAAGCCGGTGAGGTACTCCCACGCGGTCGAGAAGCCCGGTCGCGTTCGAAGGGCGAAGAGCACGCCGTACACGACCGCGAGCGAGGCGATCGCGAGCAGCAGGCTCGACGCGGCGCTCGCGTTGGTGAAGCGGCCGCTCGGCAAGCCGAGCCGCGCCTCCGGATCGCAGGCGCGGTACCGCAGCACGAAGGCCTGATGCGGCGTGCCGTCTGGTCGTCGAGAGGCTTCGGAAGGCATGGCGGGTCCGGAGAGGTCGTGGAATCGATCAGCGCTCGAAGCACTGCGCCGGTGCGGGCGGGGCGGCGGCGCCCGCAAACGAGGCGACGCCGCCCTCGAAGTCGGTCTTGACGAAGGCGACGCCGTCGCGTCCGGCGACGAGCGTCCAGGCGCCGCGGCCGCGATTCAGGCGAAGCGGCCCTTCGGGTCCGGCCGGCACCAGCGTGCCGGAGGCCGCCGCGGGCGCGAGGCCCTCGATCGCCTGGCGCCACCAGCGCTCCTCGACTTCGGCGAGGCGCCGCGGATCCGGCGCTTCGGCGATCGCGAGCAGCGCGAGTCGCCGCGGGTCGGCAAGCGATGGCCGCCCGTCGCAGGATCGCTCGAGGAAGTCCACGCCGCGGGGACCGATGCGTCCGCCGGCGAGATCGTCGAGCCAGGTCGCGGCCGCGGATTCGGAAGGGCCCGGCATCGCCGCGTAGGTGCGCCAGAGCATGCGGAGGAACGCGAGCTGCAGCAGCGGATCGTCTTCCTTGGCGCGGGTCGCGTCGTCGATCAGGCCGAGCAGCGTCGCGCGCAGCGATTGGGGATCGGCGGTCTCGAGCCGCGGGATCCACTCGCCAAGCAGTCGCGACGGCATGGTCTCGACGGTCTGCCCGGAGGGCGGTGACGGGACGTTCGTGCGGGGAAGCAGGCGATTGGGCGGCGCGGCGAGTTCGGCTTCGTTCGAGATCGCGAAGTCGAACGGACCGTTGCCGCCCTCGCGGCGATAGACGAAGCCGCCGTTGGAGATCGGCGTGCGGAAGAGCGATCCGTAGCCGCTGTCGTAGAGCCGATCGATCGTGGCGTCGCGAAGGCTCTCTGCATCGCCTGGCAGGTCCGCGAGGCGATCGACGTAGGAGCGATGCCGCGCGGCGGCGTCGCGGTGCGGGCTCTCCGGGAAGCGCGCGAGATGGTCGGCGATCGCGGCGGAGACGGCGCGGGCATCGCCGCGAGCCTCGGGATGCCATCCGCCGTCGCCGCTGGCGGCGCGGATCGATCGCGAGGCGATCTCGCGCCAGTGCCGGATCGCCGCGCCGCAGCGCGCGGCTTCGAGGCCCTGCTCGTGGGCTTCGAGCACGCCTCGTGCAGCGAGCACCGCGCCGTGATCGGAGAGGAGCCGCTCGTACGCCGCGAGGAACCGCGACTCGTCGTCGGTCTCCGCGGCGAGCTCGGCAAGGAGGCGGTCCATCGCGTCGAGCGCCGCGATTCGGGACGCGATCGCGTCGCGTCGCGCCGCGAGGCGATCGAGGAGCGCCTCGGCGGCCGCGTCGCCTTCACCGCGGGATACAGCGCGCCGAGCAGGGCGGTGATCACGCCGTAGACGGTGACGAGCAGCAGCACGTAGACGGCAAGCGCCCCGAGCACTCCCGCTCCGGCCCGCAGGGTGACCGGCAGGATCAGCGCGGCGACGCCGAGCGG
>JBMTTG010000215.1:0-5271 GCA_049449095.1 Phycisphaerales bacterium
CCCCCAACCCCCCCCCCCCCCGCGGGGGGGGGGGGGGGGCGGCGATTCACCAAAGGTGATGGGGCACTGCCAGAGCGGGGCTTCCCCGGCCGGGACCGGGGGGTCGGACTCTGCGGACTCCGTGCTCGCCCGACCAGGCAAGGAGGTCCTTCTGCACTCGCCGGGCCGACGCCTGCAACGGCGTGGCCCCATCACCCATCGGTCCGGACGCGGTCGGAGGAGGGGATGCGTCCGGCCGTTCCCGACTTCCTTCGCGTTCCCGGCCGTCGTGGCCCTGACGGGACACGACGGTTGACCGCGAAGAAAGGGACTCGGGTTCGTTCGCCTCGCGGTCTCGCGCCGCGGGGCGGAATTGCGGGAGGAATGCGGCGCCCGGGACGCGCCGCGACGAAGGCGATCGCTCGCGTCAGCTGCAGCCCATCGACTGCCCGCAGTTGAGGCAGCGATAGCAGCTGCCGTTGCGGACGGTGATCGAGCCGCAGACGTCGCACGCCGGGGCGTCGCCCATCATGCTGGCGTTGGACTGGTCGAGCGAGGAGACCGACGCGCCGACGACCGTCGTCTTCTGCTTGCGGTCACCCTCGATCGTCTCGACGACCTCCGCGTACTGCTCCGTGACGACGATCCGAGCATGGCTCGGTGCGGCCTCGGTCTCGGACGCGGGGGCGGTGCGGATCGAGGACTGCGGCGACGGGCTCTTCGAACCGGCCGGGGCGGCGGGCGATGCGAGCGTCCGGTCGGTGCGGGACTGGTTCCATGCACGTTCCTCCTGGGTGGTGCGGGAGTCCGCAGGCGCGGTCTCGGCGGCGGCGCGGGCGGCCCGCACGGGGGCGTTCCGCTCGCGATAGCCGTCGATGAACTGCATGCCGAGCCATCGGAAGATGTAGTCGACGAGGCTCTTGGCGAAGGGGATGTCCGAGTTGGCGGTCATCCCCATCGGCTCGAACCGCTGGTGCGCGAACTTGGTGACGAGGCTCTCGACCGGCACGCCGTACTGCAGGGCCACGCTGATCGCGGTGCCGAGCGAATCCATCAGGCCGCCGATGGTGGAGCCTTCCTTGGCCATGGTGATGAAGAGCTCGCCCGGCGAACCGTCCTCGTAGAGGCCGACGATGAGGTAGCCCTCGTGGCCGGCGACGTTGAACTTGTGGGTGACGCTCTCGCGGGTGTCGGGCAGGCGGCGGCGCATCGGGCGCTCGATCACCTTCTCGACGATCCGCTCGATGAACCGCGGCGCGTCGTCGACCTTGGACTCCGCGACCTCGGCGGCCTCGTCCTCCTCGGGCGAGACCTCCTCCATCGCGGCCTCCTCCGCGGCGTCGCTCTTGGTCGAGAGCGGCTGGCTCAGCTTGCAGCCGTCGCGATAGAGCGCGTTGGCCTTGAGGCCGAGCTCCCAGCTCATCCGGTAGCACGCGGCGATGTCCTCGACCGACGCCTCGGAGGGCAGGTTGATGGTCTTCGAGATCGCGCCGGAGATGAACGGCTGCGCGGCGGCCATCATCTTGATGTGGCCGTCGCTGGCGATGAAGCGCTCGCCGATCGTGCCGCAGCGGTTCGCGCAGTCGAAGACGGGCAGGTGCTCCTCGCGGAGATGCGGGGCGCCTTCGACGGTGCCGGTGCCGCAGACCTCGCGGTTGAGGAAGTCGATCTGCTTCGAGGTGAGGCCGAGGGCCTTGAGGCCGTTGAAGGCGAAGTCCTGCCTCGCGGCGCCGGGATCGAGGCCGAGGGCCTTGAGGATCCGCTCGGGCATGCTCCACGCCGAGAAGGCGAAGGGCAGCTCGAAGACCGCGGGCAGCTGGTTCTCGATCGCGACGAGGTCCTCGCCCTCGAAGCCCTTCTCGACGAGCCAACTGCGGAAGGTCTTCGCCGAGGCGGTCCCGTCGCTCGCGGGCATCGAGACGTCGAGCGAGAGGCGACCCATGACGTAGGCGAGGATGTCGTCGACCTGCTTCGTCTCGTAGCCAAGCGCCGAGAGCGCCGGGCGGAGCGACTGGTTGGCGATCTTGAAGTAGCCGCCGCCGGCGAGCTTCTTGAACTTGACGAGCGCGAAGTCGGGCTCGACGCCGGTGGTGTCGCAGTCCATCAGCAGGCCGATGGTGCCGGTCGGGGCGATCACCGAGACCTGCGCGTTGCGGAAGCCGTGGCGCTCGCCGAGGGCGAGGGCGTCGTCCCACGCGCGGACCGCCCGCTCGAGCAGGTCGCCGGCGTTGCGGATTCGGGTCGCGAGGGCCGGCTGCTGGAGCGCGTCGTGGTCGATCGGGACCGGACGGATCCGCAGGTCCTCCCACTGGCTGCTCTGCCGCGGCACGCCAAGCGCCGCGCGGCGGTGGTTCCGCATGACCTTGAGCATCGAGTCGCGGTTGTCCTCGAAGCCCGCGAAGGGACCGTGCTCCGCGGCCATCATCGCGCTCGTCGCGTAGCTGCGGCCGGTGAGGATCGCGGTGAGGGCGCCGCACAGGGCGCGGCCCTCCTCGCTGTCGTAGGGGATGCCGCACTGCATGAGCATCGCGCCGAGGTTGGCGTAGCCCAGGCCGAGGGTGCGGTACTTCCAGCTGAGTTCGGCGATCTCCTTCGAGGGGAAGCTCGCCATCAGCACGGAGATCTCGAGGACGATCGTCCAGATCGAGATCGCGTGCTCGTAGCCCTCCCAGTCGAAGGTCCGGGTCTTCGGATCGAGGAACTGGAGCAGGTTGATCGACGCGAGGTTGCACGCGGTGTTGTCGAGGAACATGTACTCCGAGCAGGGATTGCTCGCGTTGATGCGTCCTCCCGCGGGGCAGGTGTGCCAGGCGTTGATGGTGGTGTCGTACTGGACGCCCGGATCGGCGCAGCGCCACGCCGCGAAGGCGATCTGCTGCCAGAGCTCGCGGGCCTTCACGGTCTTGGCGGGCTGGCCGTCGGTGCGGCGGGTGAGCACCCAGTCCGCGTCGGCGTCGACCGCGTCGAGGAAGGCGTCGGTGATGCGGACGGAGTTGTTGGAGTTCTGGCCGCTGACGGTGAGGTACGCCTCGCCGTTGAAGTCGTAGTCGAGCTTGAGGCCGAGCTTCGCGGCGATCTCCTGCTGCTCCTTCGGGAGCTTCTTGAAGCCCTCGACGAGCGAGGCGACCTTGATCTCCTCGCGGACCTTCCAGTTCACGAACTCCTCGATGTCGGGGTGATCGACGTCGAGGCAGACCATCTTGGCGGCGCGGCGGGTGGTGCCGCCGGACTTGATCGCGCCCGCGGCGCGGTCGCCGATCTTGAGGAAGCTCATCAGGCCGCTGCTGCGACCGCCGCCCGAGAGCGGCTCGTTCTCGCCGCGAAGCTGCGAGAAGTTGGTGCCGGTGCCCGAGCCGTACTTGAAGAGGCGGGCCTCGCGGGTCCAGAGGTCCATGATGCCGCCCTCGCCGACGAGGTCGTCACGCACCGACTGGATGAAGCAGGCGTGCGGCTGGGGGTGGCTGTAGGCGTCGTCGGCGAGACGGACGTCGCCGGCGGCGGGATCGGCGATCCAGTGCCCCTGCGCCGGGCCGGTGATGCCGTAGGCGTAGGAGAGTCCGGTGTTGAACCACTGCGGGCTGTTGGGCGCGGCCTTCTGCGAGAGCAGCATGTGCGCGAGCTCGTCGTAGAACGTCTGCGCGTCCTCCTTCGAATCGAAGTAGCCGTGCTTCTCGCCCCAGCTTCGCCAGCAGCCCGCGAGGCGGTGGACCACCTGCCGCGCCGACTTCTCCGAGCCGAGCACGGTCTTGCCCTGCTCGTCGAGCAGCGGCTTGCCGTCAGCGCCCTTCTGCGGGACGCCGGCCTTGCGGAAGTACTTGCTCACGATGATGTCGGTCGCGAGCTGGCTCCATCCGGCAGGAACCTCCGCGTCCTTCATCTCGAACACGGTCGAGCCGTCCGCATTGGTGATGCGGCTCGAACGCTTGGTCCACTCGAAGGTGCTGTAGACGTCGGTGCCGGGCTTGGTGAAGCGACGGTTGATCCTCATGTTGACGGGTCCGTCCGGGGGGGATGAGGGGAAGGAAGGAATGCGATCTGAAACGAAGAGCGAAGGTCGGAGTTGAATCAGGGGGCGGCGCGACGCCGCGGAACCGTCGGAGGGTTCCGCGGGAGCCCGACCGGCGGTCGGATCAGCCCGTCGGAACAGGCTCGGGACTGGAAAGGTTGGTTTGGCGAGCGGCGTGCATCGCCGAGCCGCCGCAGCAAGCATGGGCGGGCGAGACCGCCGAGGGCGACGGGTGGGATTCCCCGACCGCGGCGGGCACGCCATCCACGAGGGGAAGGGTCAGGCCGGCCTGGTCCTGGTACTTGCCGCCCTTGTCCGCGTAGCTCGTGGCGCAGACCCGATCGGCCTTGAGGAAGAGGATCTGGGCGATCCCTTCGTTGGCGTAGATCTTGGCGGGCAGGGGGGTGGTGTTCGAGATCTCGAGGGTGACCTTGCCCCGCCACTCGGGCTCGAGCGGGGTCACGTTCACGATGATGCCGCAGCGGGCGTAGGTCGACTTGCCGACGCAGATCGCGATCACGTCGCGGGGGATCGAGAAGACCTCCACCGTCTCCGCGAGGGCGAAGGAGTTGGGCGGGATCACGATGTGGTCGAGCCCGGTCGCCGCGGTGTCGACGCTCACGAAGAGGTCGTCCCGGAACCGCTTGGGGTCGACCACCGCGACGCCGCCGCTCACGGTGTTGGTGAAGATCTTGAAGCGGGTGCCGACCCGGACGTCGTAGCCGTAGCTCGAGACCCCGAAGGAGACGGTGCCGGTCCGCTTGCGGGCCGGCTCGAAGGGCTCGATCCCGACGAGCTCTTGGATCTGGGTGTCGCAGAGAACCGCCATCGGGTCATCGACCTCCTGCCTGACCGGCCGGGGACTCCGGCCGGAGTCGCGTGATGCCGCGGCACACCGCGACCCGGCGACTCTGGAAAGCGCCGGAGGGGGCTCCCGAGGGAGCGTTCCGACGCGAAGAGCGTGCCGAGAGGGCTCCCGTCAAAGCCTGGGACGGCCTCCCACGTTGGGACTCCAGGACGGCTCGGCACGGTGTGCCACCGCCCATGAATCGGCGGCATGCTACCCCTAGATCTAGTGCCCGCAAGACATCTGACAACGAAATGTGGGCATCCAAAAAGAGGTGAGTCCGAGAACCGAAGAGTCTTGACACCCCCGGAGTTTTGCGGCAGGCCGAGCGTCGCGGGCGCAGGAGACAGGTTGTTCTTGAGAAGAGGAGAGAGGAGTGAGGAGAGAGGAGAGGGAGGAGGAGAAGAGGAGAAGAGGAGAAGAGGAGAGGACGAGACGC
>JBMTTG010000216.1:0-5247 GCA_049449095.1 Phycisphaerales bacterium
TCGATCAACGCGAGCATCCAGGCGGCGCGCTCGAGTCGGCGTCGATCGCCGACGAGTGCCGACACGGTGGCGATGTCCTCGTCGGCGGCGTGACGCAGCCGAAGCGCGAGATCCGCGAGCCAGCAGAGCCTCGCTCCCTCGGCCTCGACGTGGTTGCTGCAGTGGTGGTGAAGGAGCGTCGCGAGCTCGCGGGTCGGCTCGAACACCCGCCAGTGCGATCCGGGGGCGAGGCGGGAGGCATGGGAGACGACGTCTGCTTCCGCGTCGAGGTGCTCGAAGAGCCGGAAGCGATGATGCAGGTCGATCTCGAGCCCCATCGGGTGTCGCAGATGGATCGCGTCGCTTGCGGGCTCCTCGATCGGTTCGAAGCCGAGCGGCCGCAGCGCTGCGCGGCAGCGATCGACATCGGCGCCGGGCATCACGAGGTCGAGATCCTGCAGCCTTCGAGCCCCCACATCGGGCCAGAGCCAGTCGAGGTAGTGGATTCCCTTGAAGAGGATCGGACGCTCGCCGGCCGACTCGAGCGCGTCCTGCACCCGGCCGGCGAGGACGACGATGGCGCGATTGCGGAGCCGGTTCGCCCGCCAGGCGTTCGTCGCGGGCACGCGCAGACGGTCGGGGACGAGTTGCGGATCGGGCCCCTGGTCGATCACGAAGCCCAGGGCGGGCAGGACGCGATTCGCATCGGCGCAGAACCGAAGCCGGTCGAGCGAGGCGGTATCGAGCGCGGCGAGGCCGCGACGAAGCGCCGCGGGATCGGCGCGGGTGCCGCCGACGAGTTCGGCGACGAAGAGTCGGAGCAGTTCATCGAGGTGTCGCTGCGGCATGGAAGCGGTTCGACCCTTCAACGGCCGGAGGTGATCGGCTCGGCGGTGGCGGTGCGTTTGCGGTTTCGACGTGAGAGCCCCGAGCCCCTCGCAAGGTCACGCGCCCCATCCGAGCGAGCGTCGCCAGCACCCGAGGGTCCGATGGGTGCGGGCCACGATCGAGTGGGGCGGATGCCGGCGGACCCACGCGCGAAGCCTCGCCCGCGGGCCGCCGCGCACCGAGGCGGCGGCGTCGATCGCGAGATCGAGGCGAGCGAGTCGGTCCTGGCCGAGGCTCTCGGGCGCGATCGATCGAAGCGCCCGAAGCGCGAGCTCGGCGGCGCGTCCGCCCGATGCGGCTTCGAGCGACACCTGCATCTCCTCGCCGAGCCGCGAGGGCGCCGGATGCGCGTCGAGGATCGCCATCGCCTCGATCATCCATCGCAGGCGGTCGGGAGGATTCCAGCACCAGTTCCTCGCCGCGAGGCGCGCGAGCATGCTGCCAAGCGTCGGCAGGGCGAGCTCGTCTCGCTCGCGTGACGCGCTCGGCTCGGCGACCGCGAACCGTTCCTGCGAGGCATCGAGGATGACGCAGGAGAGCCGATGTCCTTCGATCGCCCGTCCCGCGGCACCAAGGGCAGCGCTCGCGAGCAGTTCCCCTCGCATGGCGCGGTCGATCTCCGGCACGAACACCTCGATGGTGCGGATCGGAAGGCGGCGGCCCGCGAACTCGAGGCCGCGCCTCGACGCGGCCAGATCACCGAGCGCAATCGCCTCGAGGCCTCGTTCCCGACAGGCGGTGGCCAGTCGTCTTGCGGCGCTCGACGCGAGTTCGGAGAGGTACCACGCCCGCCGATGCCATCCGAGGCTGCGGGCCGACTCGGAGGCGCCGGCCGCCGCGGCGCCGAGCCGTGCCGCGGCATACGAGGCCAGCTCATGGCTCGCCGGGTCCTCCTCGTCGAAGTCGCAACGCGATCGCCAGGTGCGCCACGCGTCCGCGGCGCGGATCTCGTCGGGATCGAGACACGCGTCGAGCAGGCGACGCTGCAACGGGGTCGGGTTCGGACCGTGCCACGCTCGACTCACGATGCCGCCTCGGAACGTACGCCGCGTTCGCGCTGCTCCCAGCCGAGCAGGCGGACCGCCGCGGGCACGAAGACGACCGCCGCCGCGAGGCAGGCGACGCTTCCGACGAGCATGACCAGTCCGAGGCTCTGCAGTCCTCGATGACTTGCGAAGACGAGCGAGCCGAAGCCGATGGCGGTGGTGGTCGCGGTGAGGGCGACCGCCTTCGCGGTGGCGCCGTAGCGGATCCGCCGCCCGCGCGCTTCGCGGGCGCGATGGGTCATGTGCACCGCGGAGTCGATGCCAAGCCCCATCAGGATCGGGATCCCGAAGAAGTTGGCGAGGTTGAGCGGCACGCCGAGGGCCGTCATCGCGCCGACGGTCCACGCGAGGCCGAGCAGCAGCGCGGCGAGGCAGATCGCCACGCTCGCCCACTCGCGGAAGTCGATCCACACCAGCACCGCGACGGCCACGAGCGCCAGCACCGCCATCTGCACGAAGGCCTGCGACATGTCGCGGATCGATTCGAGCTGGGTCATCGGAACGCCCGTGGCCTGCGGATCGACGGTGCGCATCGCGGCGACGAACCGTTCGAGCGGATCGACCTCCCACGCGTCCTCGGCCGGCAGCATTCGCACGAGGAAGCGCCCGCTCGGGGCGACGAGCGAGTCGCGGATCGCCGAAGGCAGCGCCTCGCGAAGATCCGCCCGATCGCCCTCGGCCATCGACGTGATCGCCTCGCCGGCCTTGCCGAACGTGGCGCGGAGTCGCTGCGAGGCCTCCCGACGTGAATCCTCCGCCCGAAGTTCCGCCACGAGCGGTGCGAGACGTTCGGCGAGGGCTTCGAGCCGCGCGGCCTCCTGCGGCTCAGAGCCTCGGGCGGCTCGGGCCAGCGTCGCGAGCCGTTCACGGGCTGCGGCGAGTTCGTCGGCGAGCGCGGCATCGTCGAGGCGCGCGGGCGACGGCTCGCCGTCGGGCGGTGCCGCGCCAAGCGCCGCGGCGAGACGAGCTCGCGCCGCCTCCCGCTCCGGCGAGGGCGGCTCGATCACGTCGAGCACGCTCACGGCGCGGGCGATCTCCGGGTGCGCCTTCGCCGACTCGACCCGCGTCGCGACCTCCTCGATCGATCCGGCGATGCTCACGCCGAACCAACTCGCCGAGACCGAGTCCTCGAAGACCCGATGCTCCCAGGCGACGCTCTCGAGCCCCTCGGCCTGAAGTTCGAGCAGGTTGCTGTCGAAACGAAGGAATCGGGCGCCCGCGACGATGGCCGCCACGGCAATTGCGATCGCCGCACCGGCGAGCACGCCGTCGAGCGCCCGGCTCGCAGGCCGCCGCCGCACCACCGTCTCGACCGGGTCGGTCGAATCGAGGCGGCGGGGGGTTCGCGCCGCGGCACGGCCTCGCCGCTCGGTGAGCCAGAGGAGTGCCGGCAGGTCGATCGTCATCGCGACCACGCACAGCAGCAGTCCCGTGCCGGCGATCAGCCCGAGTTCGCGGAGTCCCTGGAAGTTGGTGGTGAGCGCCAACAGGAACACCGCCGCGCTCGTGAGCGATCCGGTGATGTTGCCCGGCACCGCGGTGCGCATCGTCTCGCGAATCGCGCCCGACGCGAGACGGCGGCGTCGCGCCTCCATGAACCGTGCCACGACATGCACGCCGTAGTCGAGGCCGACGCCGACGAGCACCAGCATGAAGACGATGCTCAGGAGGTTGAGGTGCCCCACGGCGAGCGTCGCGACGCCGTAGGACCAGCCGAAGGCGATCGCGAATGCGACGACCGCGAGCAGCGGGCGCCGCACGCCCCGGAAGACGACCATGAACAGGATCGCGATGATCGCGGCAGCGACGCTGGCCGAGCGCACCATGTCGCGATCGGTGGTCTCGAGTTCGTCGGCCTGCAGCACCGGCTTCCCGGTGAGCCCGATCTCGATCTGGGGGAACTCGGCTCGCACGTCGTCGATGGCGGCACGGATCGCCGCGAGCGGCTCGCGAATCGCGTCGAGGCGGTTGAAGTCCTTCCGCGGCAGGATCGTGACGAAGTAGAGCCGTCCGGTGTCCGAGCGGAGGTACTCGGCGGGTGGTGGCGTGGCAAGCGTTCTTCGATCGCCCGCCGAAGCCGCCGGCGACGCCTCGGCGGCCTGCTCGAGCACGAGGATCGCGCTGGCGGCAAGTTCGCGGCGCGCCGCATCGTCGAGCAGCAACCCTTGGCCGAGGAGCCGCGAGAGGTCCTGCCCCGCCTGGCGGATCGCGACGCCCGCATCGCCGGACGCGAGGGCCGGGAAGGCCCGTTGCGCCGAGGCGAGTCCTTCGAGATCCTCGATCGCCATGGATCGGGTGGCGATCCGAAGCTGCTCCTGCGGATCGATGCGGCCATGCACGGCCGGAAGCGCAGGATTCGCCGAGAGCGTCTCGAGCAGGCGATCGACCGCCCGTTCCGCGATGGCTGCCTGCGCACCGTCGGGATCGGCTTCGCCGTCCGGACGGCTGTCGACGACGACCGTCAGATACTCGAGGTCGCCGAACTCCTCGAGGAAGCTCCGGTAGAGCTTCATGAAGGGACGGTCCGCTGCGATCAGGCTGTTGGTGTCGGCGTCGAGGGCCAGCGAACGCCAGGCGATCACCGCGCCGGCGATGGCCAACGCGACCGAGAGGACGAGGATCGTCCACGGCCACCGGAGCACGAGGTTCGCCGCAGCGGTGGTCCAGCGATCCCGGAACGACCGGCGACGGCCGCGTCGTGGCGTGTCGGGCGAGGGGGGCGTGTTCGCGGCAGCCATCGAATCGGCGACGGTACCGCAGCAGGGGGAGGGGCGTCGAGCATGGCGAAGCCCATCGAGCGATGGATCGTCGAGTCCGGGAATTCACCGTGTGCCGCGACGCCGATCGGTCCTGCGCCGCCGACGACGGCGCCATCGGGATCGAATGCGATCGTCGACGATCCCGTCGAGTTGCCCGGGCGTCGGCGCGTGTCATGCTCACTGCCGGCGAACTTCGCAAGGCGTCGCTTCGCCGCAGGGCATTCGTTCCCGCGTGGGGCGGCCTTGCCGTGGAGCAACCAGGCTGATGCTCGGAGCGCATCGGCGTGAATACAAGGAGTCGAGAGATGAGTTCCCGCGTTCTGTGTGCGTGCGTTTCGGTGCTCGCCTTCGGCGGGCTGGCCTTTGCCGACGATCTGCCGACGCCGTCGCCCTTCGGCGGTGCGTCGACCCTCGCCGGCAACACGAGTTCGCTCGCGGGCAGCCTGATCTTCGAGCACGGAACCGAGACCGGCTCGCGCTACAACCCGCAGTCGAACCCCGGCCTTCCCGGTGGATACGTCGCCGCGAACACCATCGCCTTCACCAACTGCGTCTTCGACGGCGGCAACACCTCC
>JBMTTG010000217.1:0-5240 GCA_049449095.1 Phycisphaerales bacterium
CTGGACGGGCGGGACGGGATGGACTTGATGGACCATGGACGGCACACCGCAGCCCGCTGGACTCATCGCCACGCCCACCGCCCATTGCCAGTGCAGCGCTTCGCTGTTCGGCGTCCATCAAGTCCATTCAGTCCATCAGGTCCATGCAACGGTCCGCCGAGCGAAGCGAGCGCCAACCTCGTGACGTGGCCCGCGCCCGCTGGACCGTCGAGCGCCGCGCCTCAGTCCGCACCCTTCAAGGTCACGTAGAGCAGCTGCTCCTCGGCGTCCCGCAGGATCGTCACGCTCATGACGTCGCCGGGGCTCTTGTCGCGGAGCTTCGCGACGAGCTCCTCGCGGGAGCCGACCGCCTCCTTGTCGATCAGCAGGATCACGTCCCCCTCGAGAATGCCCGCGTCGGCGGCGGAGCTGCCGTCGCTCACGCTGACCACCTCGAGTCCCTCGCCGCCCTCGACCGGGCGGCTCCGCACGCCGAAGCGCACCGAGAGCCGGTTGCCGCGGGCGCGATCACCCGAGGCGGCGCCGGCGGGCTGCACGAACTTCTCCGGACGCTGAGCCGCGGCGAGCGCGAGTTCGTGCCATAGTTCGATCGCCCGCACCGCGTCCTCGCGATTGAGCTTCTCCGGCGTGTCGTCGGGCGTGTGGTAGTCGCCGTGGAAGTCCGCGATGATCGCGAACAGGTTCGGCACGCCGGCGGAGTTGAACGCCGCGTGGTCGCTGCCGCCGCCGCCGCCGTCGTTCTGGACCACTTCGAGTTCGGAGGCCTCGAAGAAGGGCTGGGCCCACTCCTTCAGGCCTTCGCCCGAGCCGAGGCCCGACACGCTCAGCCGTCGGTTCTCGATGCGGCCGATCATGTCGAAGTTCATCATGAGCGAGTGCGTCGAGATCGGCGCAATCGGGTTGCGCACGTAGTGCCGCGCGCCGTTGAGCCCGCTCTCCTCCGCATCGAAGCCCATGAAGAGGATCGACCGCAAGGGGGTCTCGGGCGGGAGCGCGTCGTAGGCCTGCTTGAGGCTCTTGCCGAGCATCATCACGCCCGCGGAACCCGAGGCGTTGTCGTCGGCACCGGGATGCAGGTTGCCAGCGCCGCGACGCGAGCCGAAGTCGCCGAAGCCGAGGTGGTCGAGGTGGCCGCCGATCACGATGTACTCGTTCTCGAGGCCGCCGCGCCCGGGCAGGAGCCCCACCACGTTCTCCGCCGTCACCGGGATCGAGTCGATCTGTGCCGCGAGCGAAACCCGCGCGTTCTCGATGAAGTCGAAGGACGGCTCGCCCTCGTCGGCGAGGCGTCGCAGATCCATCAGGCTCCGTTCGTCGGCGTCGATCAGCCGCACCATTCGATCGGCGGCCTCAGGCGTCATCATGACCACGGGAAACTCCGCGGTCTTCGTGCCGCGCTTGATGAGTTCGCTCGCGCGGGGATCGTTCGCGCCGGGAGGATTCACGAGGATCACCGCGAAGGGATTGCGCCGCGAGACCGCCGCGAACTTGCGCTGGAAGGAGGCGTTGCTCGACCAGCCGCGTTCGCTCCACTGGCTGCCGCCCTCGTCGTCCATGGGCTCGAAGCGGAGCATCAGGGCGATCTTGCCCGAGAGGTCTTCGTCCTCGCGGAAGCTCGTGTAGCCGTTCTCGCCCTCCTCGATCGAGTAGCCGACGAAGACGACCGGGGCCTCCACGTCGCCGGCGGTGCCCATGCCGGTGAACTCGTAGTCCTCGCCGAGGGTGAACTCCATCACCGCGTCCTCGACCATCGCCTCGAGCCGCTGGTTCGAGACGATGTCGTTGCTGCCAAGCGGGAAGGGCTGGCGGAAGCTCTTGGCCTCGGAGCCTTCGATCGGGATCGCCGGCACGAGGCCCGCCTTGATGAACTGCCACTCCATGTACTCGCGGGCGAGTTCCATGCCGCGGGTGCCGGGCAGCCGGCCTTCCATCCACGGGCTCGCGAGCACCGTGACGTGCTCGTTGAACTCGAGCACGGCGGAGCTCGCATCCTTGATCGCGTCGCTGAGCGGCGTGCGCGAGGCGCTCGCGGCGGCCTCGACGAGCATCGCCTCGGTCGTGGAGATGGCGGCCTCGGCCGCCGCTGCTTCCGCCTCGAGCATCTCGGCGGTGAGCCGGATACCGGTGAAGGCGATCGTCGCGCCTTCCATGCCCTCGCCGTCGCCGCGAAGCGTGTCGCCCTCGAGCAACAGTTCCGCCGGGATCGCCATCTCGCCGTCGCCGGCGGGGAATCGCAGCGTGACCTGCAGCATGTTGTTCGCCGGCTCGAAGGTTCCGGCGACGGTTCCGCTCATGCCCATCCGCGGCAGCGTGATCGTGCCGGTGACGCCGTTCTCCGCGGAGACCGCGAGATCGACATCGCTCACGTACTCGATGCCTTCGGGCGTGGTGCCGGTGATGCGCCACGCGCCGCTCGGGCTCGTCGCCGCCGCGGAGACCTCCTGAGCCGCGGCGATCGACGCCACCGAGCCGGTCGCGGCGAAGGCGAGCATCGCGACGAACGCGAGTCGGGCGAGAGGCCGCGTCGAGCGGAGAGTCGTCTGCATGGTGGGCGTTCCTGGGTGAAGGGCCGCGGACGCGGGGCGCGGACGGCCGGGGGGCGATGATAAAGTCGGGTTGGATTCCTACCGCGGTGATTCGCCGCGGTTCCTCCCGAAGCGAGACCGACCCGCATGAGCCCGCCGAGTTCGCGCGTTGTGGTTGGCGGAGCGAGGCCGCCCGAGCGACGCGGAGTTCTGGGGGCGTGTCTGCGGGACGGTCGCGACTCCTCCCCGGCGGAGCGAAGCGACGCGGGGGAGGTGCCGAGCGCAGCGAGGCGGAGGGGCCGAGCGATCTCGGAAGGCGTCGCACCTGACGCACGCACGCCGACTCGTACAAGGTGGATGACGAGCCCGTCAGTCGCTCGGCAAGCGAACGGCTCCGCGCGCCACCAGCCCTTCGAGCGTGTCGCTCCGCGGTGAAGCCGTCACGCGCTCGAGAAGGCGTTCCGACTTCGCGTCGGGCTCGATCGCCATCGCCGCCGCGAGCGCCGCACTGACGAGGGCCGCGGCGTAGGAGGTGCCTTCGACGAGTTCGGATCGACCGCGCGTGGTCGCCACGACCAACGCCTCGCCGGGAGCCGAGCACTCGACTCGGCGAACTCCGAAGCCCGAGCGCGGGCCGCTCGACTCCCCTGCTGGCGCGTCGTGTCCAAGCAGGATGCCATCGCGTCCATGCGCCGCGACCGCGATCACGTTGGGACGATCGATCGAGGCCGGAAAGATCGGTTCGCGATCGAGGTCGCGTCCATCGTTGCCCGCGGCGCAGACCACGATCACCCCGTCGCGCTCGAGCCGATCCCACACCGGATCGCTCGCGAGCCTTTCGAGTTCGCTCCGATCGACCGGCACCCCGAGGGACACGTTGACCACCTTCGCGCCGAGGTCGGCCGCGGCGTTGAGCGCCAACAGCACGGTGCTCGCCTGGCCGCGTGGCGTGCGCCATCGCGGACCCGGTTCCGCCGCCGCAACCACGATCGGCAGCAGCGTCGCCTTGGGAAGCACGCCTTGGACCTCGGGCGACGTCTCGAGCCGCCTCGCCGCGATGAGCGAGGCGACCGCGTGGCCGTGGCCCGCGATCGTGCCGAAGCCGCCTCGCCGGTCATCGGTCTCGCGGGCTTCCAAGAGATCGACCACCCGCACCGCGCCCGACGCGGCGCGCTTACAGGCTTGCTCGAGCCGGGGGTCTCGGAACTCGAAGCCCGCATCGACGATCGCGACGAGCGGCGGTTCGAGCGAGGCCAGTCTTGCGGACCAGCCCATTGCCGCGGGGCACGCGTCGATCTCGGCGAGATGCCACGTGCTCGGATCGAGCGGTGCGTTCGGAGCGATCTCGACCGCCGGCAGCGCGAGCGCCGCCGCCGATCGTCCCAGTCGCGAACGCCGCGAAGCCGCTGCGTCCTCGGAGACCCGTGCCGCATCGGCCGAACCTCGATCGGCGATGGTCTCGCCGTCGAGGGACACGACTTCCGCCGATTCGCTCGCGGAGACCTCGCGCGAGGCGTCCACGAGATCGTTCGTCGTCAGCAGCCGATCGTCAGCGCCCATCGGCAACGCCTGGGTTCGCTCGCCGGAGGCCCCTGCCGTCGGCAGCGCGGGACGAGGCTCCCGCACCGCGAACTCGACTTCGACCGTCGACCACGCGCCGCCCAACTGCTCGAGCACCGCGGGGTCGAGGCCACGATCGGCGGAAAGGGCGACTCCGACGCCGGTCGCGCCCTCGCCTTCGACGCGGCCCAGATCGATCGGCTTCTCGGTGACGATCGCGCGAAGCCTGGTGAGCCCCGCTGGAGGCGCTGCGCGAAGCGTGAAGCGAAGTTCGTCGGGGATCGTGCGGGGCACGCCCGCCTTGAGCTCGAACTTCGGGACCACGCGATTCGGCACGAGCGGCGTGATCAGCCCACGGCTGTCGACGACAAGCAGCGTGAGCCATCCCGATCGCTCGACTTCGACGCGCACCCGCACCGGCGTGCCGACCTCGAGGACCTTCGCCTCGGGTTCGAGCCGCATCCGCAGGCCGAACGGGTTCGCCGGCGCGACTGCGCCGACGAGGTCCCCGATGCTCGCAGCGTCGGAAGCGCCGTTCCCCTCAGTCGATGGCCGAGGCTGATCCAGTTGCATCGCCGGCGGCACGTCCAAGGGAGCGGTCCGCAGCCCCAACTGCACCGCGAGCAGTTCGACCGCCGTCGCCAACTCGTCGATCGTGCGGACGATCACGCTGCCGACCTGTCCCTCCTGGATGCGGGCCGAGAGATCGACCACGCGGGCGCTCAACAGATAGCGGTCGTCGAGGCGGTAGACGCTGCCCACGAGCACGAGCCGCGCCTCCTCGATCTGTCCCAGTTCGCGGGCTCGGTTGACGAGATCGGTCTCGGCGAGGCGCCGCTCCTCGACCACGCGCCGGAACTGCCCTCGCTCCTGCAGCACGATGTCGTCGCGGTCGATCGCCCGAATCAGCAGGTCCGCCACCGCCGACCCGAGCCCCGGCATCGTGCCGTGCTCGTCGAAGGTGGCGACGACGAGGCGCACACGAAGCATGGCCGGTGCTGCGGATTCCTCCTGCCACCCCGGAGATGGGCCGGACGCGGCCGACGATCCGCCGACGGACGCCAGGACGGCGATCAAGAGGCTTGGGAGAAGGCATCGCCTCTGGCATCGAGACACGTGCAGCTCCGGGTGGATTCCAACGGCGTTGACCCGTGG
>JBMTTG010000218.1:0-5237 GCA_049449095.1 Phycisphaerales bacterium
CGTTTTCGTTGACGAAGGGCGGCGCTGCCGCGCGAACCTGCACCCATATACTCGCGCTCGATGTCGTCTCCCGCCGCGATCGCCGCCCTGCTCCTCTCGATCGCGACCTTCCTCGCAGGCGGCGTCGCGAGCGCCGCCCAGGAGGGCGAGGCGATCCGGGCCGTGCCCGCGTCGCGACAGGCCAACACCGTGGCGGTGCTCCCGATCGTCGGCGAGATCGATCAGATCACCCTGCGATCGCTCGAGCGGCGCCTTCGCGAGGCTTCCCGCCTCGGGGCCGGCGCGGTGGTGCTCGAGATCGACACCCCCGGCGGCGAGATGCTCGCGACCCTCGACATCTGCCATCTGATCCGCACGCAGGCGCCCGCCAACACCGTCGCGTGGATCAATCCCAAGGCGTTCTCCGCCGGCACGATCATCGCACTCGCCTGCCGCGACACGCTCGTCCATCCCGAAGCGGTCTTCGGCGACGCGGCGCCGATCCAGGGCATCCCGATCGTCGGCCTGCGGCAACTCGCTCCGGCCGAGCGGGCCAAGCTCGAGGCGCCGCTGCTCTCGGAGGTCTCGGGCAGCGCTCGCAAGCGCGGCCTCGACGAGAAGCTCGTGCAGTCGTTCATCGCCGTGACGATGGAACTCTGGCTCATCGAGGAGATCTCGACCGGCGATCGCATGTTCGTCGACGCCGGCGAGTACGAGATCGCCTTCGGCGAGCCGCCGCCGCGGCTTCGTCAACGCGGCGAGGCGCTTCCGCAGGTCGAGGCGAGCGCCGTCGACGCCGGACCGCTCGACGAGTCTGTCGACACCGATCCGACCTTCCTCGAGCTCGAGGACGCCTCGCCCCGCCGCGTGCTGACCGCCGCCGATCGGGGACGCTGGCGGCTGATCGGGCAGGTGATCGGCAACGAGGAACTGCTCGTCGTGCGGGCCGACGAGGCGATCGGCTACGGGCTCGCGAGCGGCACGATCGCCGACGATTCCGAGCTCTCGGCCCACTTCGGCGCGACCTCCCTGGTCCGCCTCGACGAGACCTGGTCGGAGGTCCTCACGCGCTTCCTCGTGAGCTGGCCGGTGCGCCTCGTCCTGATCGTGGTGCTGCTGGTCTGCTTCTTCATCGAGCTCGCCGCGCCGGGCTTCGGCGTCTTCGGCATCGCGGCGGCGGCCGCACTGCTGGTGCTCGTGGGCGCTCCCGCCCTCGCCGGGCTTGCGCAGTGGTGGGAGATCCTGCTCGTGCTGCTTGGGCTTGGGCTCGTCGCGGTCGAACTCTTCGTGCTGCCGGGCTTCGGCTTCGCGGGCGTCGCGGGAGTCGCCTGCCTGTTCGTCGGCCTGATCGGCACGTTCGTCGGTGGCGGCGAGATCGGCGGCGTCGCTTGGCAGGGGCAGCTGCTGACGGGGATCGCCACGACGCTCGCCGCCGGGTTCGCGGCCGCGGTCTCGATCTGGATGCTCTCGCGGCATCTCGGCGGCGTGCGAGCGTTCGATCGCCTCGTGCTCTCCGCGAGCGCCGGCGGAGAGGTCGTGGCGGACCGGACCCGGTCGACGTCGCCGCCCCCGACCGATCCGTCCTGGCCGCGGATCGGCGATGTCGGCCTCGCGGCCAGCCAGCTTCGACCAGCCGGACGCGCCGAGTTCGAAGCACGAACCTTCGACGTCTCCTCCGACGGCTCGTTCATCGACGCCGGCTCTCGGGTGCGCGTCGTCGCGATTCGCGAGGGAAGGATCGAAGTGGAACCCGCGGAGATCGACTCGTGAACCTGATGCTCGCCGCCGCCGCTGCCTCCGATGGCGGCGCCGACACCTACCTGGTCCTCGGCCTCGTCTTCACCGGCGTGGCGCTCTTCCTCTTCATGCTCGAGCTGATCCTGCCCAGCGGCGGGCTGCTCGGCCTGCTCTGCGCGCTCGCGGGCATCGCCTCGATCGGATCGATGTTCCTGCACGATCCGATCTGGGGCGCCGCCACGCTGGCCGCGTACGCGGTGCTCGCGCCGCTTGCGATCGTGTTCGGGATCAAGCTCTGGACCACGTCGCCGCTCGCCAAGCGGATGATCCTGCGATCGACCGAGTCGATCGAGGATCCCGACGCCGCGGCCGCCGAGGCCCACAGCGGCGCCGAGGCCTCCGCCCGCGATCCGCTCGCCGGACTCGTGGGGGAACATGGCGTGACCGTGACGCCGCTCCGCCCGGTCGGCTTCGTGCGGATCGCCGGCCGGCGCATCGATGCGGTCGCCGACTTCGGCGTCATCGATGCGGATCGCGAGGTGGTCGTCGTCGAGGTCCGCGACAACGCGGTGCGGGTGCGGCCGGCGAATCCCTGAGTCGGTCGACTCGAATCGAGCCGCACCGAGCCTTGGGTGATAGTCTCCCTCTCCGCGGGACGTCCCGTGCAGCCCGAGGTTCAGGAGGTGCCCCGATGCCCTTGCTCTCGATCGCGACCGCCGATTCCCTGCCGCTTCTCCTCGCCCAAGGCGTCGCCCCGGCCACCGGCACCGCCTGGTGGGTGATCGCGCTGCTCGTCGTCGTCGGGCTGATCGGCCTCTTCGTCCTCTTCATCCTGAGTCAGGTGATCCAGCTGTGGCTGCAGGCGCTGCTCTCGGGGGCCAAGGTCGCCCTGCTCGACCTGCTGATGATGCGCTTCCGCAAGGTGCGTCCGGACGTCATCGTCATCAACCGCATCTCCGCGAAGAAGGCCGGGCTCGACCTGCCCACCAACATGCTCGAGGCGCACTATCTCGCCGGCGGCAACGTGAGCCGCGTGGTCCGCGCGATGATCGCGGCGGACAAGGCGAAGATCGACCTCGGCTGGGAGCGGGCGACCGCGATCGACCTCGCCGGACGCGACATCCTCGACGCGGTGAAGACCTCCGTCGACCCGAAGGTGATCGACTGTCCGAGCCCGCAGTCGGGCAAGGGCACCATCGACGCGGTCGCGCAGGACGGCATCCAGCTTCGTGCCAAGGCCCGCGTGACGGTCCGCACCAACATCGCCCGACTCGTCGGCGGCGCCACCGAGGAGACGATCATCGCCCGCGTCGGCGAGGGCATCATCTCGACCATCGGCTCCGCCGGCAGCCACAAGGCGGTGCTCGAGAACCCCGACAAGATCTCGAAGACCGTGCTCGCGAAGGGCCTCGACTCGGGCACCGCGTTCGAGATCCTCTCGATCGACATCGCCGACGTCGACGTCGGCGAGAACATCGGCGCCCAGTTGCAGACGCACCAGGCCGAGGCGGACAAGAAGCGCTATCAGGCCGAGGCCGAGAAGCGGCGGGCCCTCGCCCTCGCGCAGGAAGCGGAGTTCCAGGCCGAGGCGCAGAAGAATCGCGCGCTGGTGATCCTCGCCGAGGCGGAGGTGCCCAAGGCGATGGCCGAGGCGTTCCGCAGCGGCAATCTCGGCGTGATGGACTACTACCGGATGCAGAACCTCGTCGCCGACACGGGCATGCGAAGCGCCATCGGCGGCAACGACGCGAATGCGCCCGGCTGATCGGATTCGGCCTTGCCGGTGCTGCACGTCGCGATCCCACACCATGACGAGCCCCGGACGCTTCCGGCGCTGCTCGATCGCGTCTCCGAGGCCCCTCTTCCCCGTGGCTGGACACGTCGCATCGTGGTCTGCGACGACGCCTCGCCGGCGGAATCGAGGCGGATCGCCGAACGGGCGATCGCCGACCTCAACGCGCGAGGCGCGACCGCCGAGCTGCTTCTGCACCCGGAGCGTCGCGGCAAGGGTGCCGCGGTGCGAAGCGCGGTCGCCCGCATTCTCGAACAGGCCGACGACGACGACGCCATCGTGCTTCAGGACGCCGATCTCGAGTACGACCCGGCCGACCATGCGGCGATGATCGCGCAGCTGAAGGATCGCGAGCAGGCGGTCTACGGCAGCCGATGGTCGCGGGGCGCCGCGAGGAGCCTCGGGGTGATCCAGCGCTTCGGGAACTGGATGCTCACCCGCGCGAGCAACTGGATGACCGGGCAGCGGCTCACCGACATGGAGTGCGGCCTCAAGCTGCTGACCGTGCCGGCGATGCGGCGAATCGCCGCGGACCTGAGCGAGGAGGGATTCGGCATCGAGCCGCAGATCACCGCGGCGCTCTCCCGCGAAGGCGTCCGCATCGCCGAGGTGCCCGTCGCCTACGCGCCGCGGACGGTCGCCGAGGGCAAGAAGATCCGCTGGCGCGACGGCATCGAGGCGCTCCGGGTGATTCGGCGCGAGCGTCGCCGCTCCGCCGGACGCACGGCGGCGGCCTCGTGACGAGCCACCCCGAAGATCGCGAGGGCTCGCATCCGCAGGCGGCGGAGGCGTCGGCGAGCGTGCCGAACTCCGGAACCGACGAAGCGCTTCGGGAGCCGCTCTTCCGCCCGCTCAAGTTCGCGGTGCAGCTCGTCGGCTTCGCCGGCGGCGCGGCGCTGATCGCCTGGTGCGCGTGGATCGCCTTCACGAAGGCCGACTGGAGCGTGCTCGAGACCGCCGACCGCGGGCTGGTGACGCTCATCGCCGCCTGCAGTCTCGTGAGCATGCTCTGCAACGGCGCGATCTTCTGGCTCGCGGGACGGCCGCTCGCGCCGATGGGCGCTGCCGAGATGCAGGGCGTCAACGCGTGCGCCTCGGTGCTCAACTACGCGCCGGTGCGCCTCGGCGCGATCGTGCGCATCGCCTACGCGGTGCGGATCTCGGGCATGAAGGTCGGCGCGATGGCGGCGTGGTTCACCTTCATCGGCGCCGGCGTCGCGGGCATCGCGATCCTTGGCGCGGCCTCGGCGTGGATCGTGCCGGGCGGTCTGCTTCCGACGATTCTGGCGTGGATCGTCTCGGCGTCGATCGCGATGGCCGCCTTGCGATGGCTCGCCCATCGGGTGTCGTGGCATCGGGTGCGTTCGCTTCGCGCGACGATCGACGATCCCGCGTCGCTCTGGGGCACCGGTGCCTTCCGCATGCTCGATCAGGTCGCGTGGACCGGACGGATGTGGGCGGCCGCGAGCCTGATCGGGCTCTCGCTCGGCCCCACGCAGGCGATTCTTCTCGCGACGGTCGCGATCCTCGTGAGCCTCAATCCGCTCGGGCGCTTCGGCTATCGCGAAGCCGCGGTCGCGTGGCTCGCCTCGACGCTCGCGACCGGCGAACTCGACCCGACCGGCATCGAGGCGGCGTTCTTCCAGCTCGCGATCATCGAGTCGGTGGGCGAGGCGATCGTGCTGATCCCGCTCGGCTCGATCGGATCGGCGTGGTGCCTGAAGCGGCT
>JBMTTG010000219.1:0-5190 GCA_049449095.1 Phycisphaerales bacterium
CGGCGAGGATCACATGGCCGCCGGCTGGGCGACGATGCGGTACGTCCATCTCTCCTTCATGCCGGCGGTCGGATTCGGGGTGGCGACCACGGCGCTCGTCGGCCGCTACATCGGGGCCGGCGATCCGGATCGTGCCGCGAGGATCGCCCGCACGGCGCTGGCGATGGCGGTCGTGTGGATGACCGCGTGCGGCGCGTTCTTCCTGCTGGGGCGTGACGAACTGGTGCGGATCTTCGTCTCGGGCGGCGACACCCCCGCGGAGACCGTCGAGGCGATCGTCTCGATCGGGGGGCGGCTCCTCGTCTGCGCCGCGGTCTTCCAGATCCTCGATGCGGTCGGGATCGTCTACAGCGGGGCGCTCCGTGGGGCCGGCGACACCCTGGTCCCGGGCGTGGTGACGGTCCTCTTCAGTTGGTTCTTCATCGTGTTCGGGGGCTGGGTGATCGTGGAGACGCTCCCGGGCCTCGAGTCGGTCGGCCCGTGGCTCGCGGCCACCGCCTACCTCATGGCCTTGGGGGTGGTGATGGGATGGAGGTTCGAGTCCGGGGCCTGGCGGCGGATCCGCCTCGTCGGCTCGACCGAGGAGGAGGCGGCCCGCGTGGCTCCGCTCGTGGGCGGAATTCCGGCGGCGGAGGGAGCCGGATCGATCGAGGATCTCGCGGAGGAACTGGCCGCCGCGGGGGGCGGGCGGCCCGCCGCCAACGGTCCGAACGACCCAAAGGGTTGAGGCGGTGCCGGTGCCGGGATACATTGACCGATTCGCGATCGGGCGGACATGTGGTCCCGCCTCGCGGCGACAGGAGCGACACCCATGGTGGCAGAAGGCGGACTCGACACCTTGATCGGCGGCGGCGTGAGCACCCGCGACCCCCAGCAGGCCGCGAAGCTCGTCGAGCAGGGCCGGGCGTGCGAGGCCGCGGGCGATCGCCAGGGAGCGGTCGACGCCTATCGCCGTGCCGTCGAGTGCGACGATTCCGCGGAGACGATCTTCCGGCTGGCCTTCCTGCTCGACCTCTCCGGCGAGGAGGACGAGGCGATCGCGCTCTACGAGACGCTCGCGTCGCGTCAGGATCCGCCGATCAACGCGCTCCTCAACCTCGCGGTGCTCTACGAGGACCGCGCCCAGTGGATCCGCGCCGAGAAGTGCCTGCGCCAGGTCCTCGAGACCGACCCCAACCACGAGCGGGCCCGCCTCTTCATGAAGGACGTGCTCGCGTCGAAGGACATGCTCTACGACGAGGAGCACGACCGTGACCGCCTGCGGCGCGACGCGCTGCTCGACACTCCGGTCACCGACTTCGAACTCTCGGTGCGGGCCCGCAACTGCCTCAAGAAGATGCAGATCCGCACGCTCGGCGATCTCCTCAAGATCACCGAGGCGGAGCTGCTCTCCTACAAGAACTTCGGCGAGACGAGCCTCACCGAGATCAAGGAGATGCTCTCGGCCCGCGGCCTTCGCCTCGGCCAGGGCCTCGAGGGCGGCGCCTACGCCCGCGTCCGCAAGGACATCATCGAGCAGCTTCGCGGCAAGGCGCCCGACACCGTGCTCAACAAGCCGATCTCCTCGCTCGAGCTCTCGGTGCGGGCCCGCAAGGCGCTGCAGCTTCTCAACATCGCGACGATCGGCGAGCTCGCCGCGCGGACCGAGGCGGAGCTGATGGGCGTCAAGAACTTCGGCACCACGAGCCTCGACGAGATCAAGAAGAAGCTCGGCGACTTCGGCCTGTCGCTGCGAGCCCTCGAGCCCGGCGAAGAGTGATCGCGGCGCTCGAAGCCGGTTCGAAGTCCCTCGCCTCGCTCGCCTGACCGATCCAACGCCGCTCCCGAAGAGCGAAGCGAGATCGTGGGGACGCCGCGGAGCGCGAACCGCGAGAGCCCCGCGAGCGCAACGAGACCGTTGTCCGTGTCGTCGAGGGGGCTCGGCCCGCGTTGGAACTCGACCGCCGCGCGGCGAGACCCTCGCCCGATCGGACTTCGTCAGTCCCGCACGGCCTTGAGCGTCACGAGGTCCTGCACGTCGAGCAGGCCGAGCGGACGGCCGTCGCGATCGACGACGGGGATCTCGTCGAGTCGCCGTTCGCGCACGAGCCGCACCGCATCGCGAACCTGCTGCTCGCTGGTGAGATGCACGGGGCTGCGGGTCATCACCTCGCGAATCGGGCGATCGAGCCCGGCGGCGCCTTCGCGGTTGACGAGCCGTCGCAGGTCGCCGTCGGTGAAGATGCCCGACAGGCGGCCCTCCGCATCGACGAGCAGCACCGCACCTGCCCGCCGATCCTCGCCCGAAGGCCGGATCGCCTCCGCGACCGGCGTGGCGTCGGGGAGCACCGAGAGGTTGCGGTCGACCCGGAAGCGAAGCAGTTCGACCACCGGACGCATGCCGAGGCCGAGCATGCCGCCGGGATGATGCTTGTGGAAGTCGTCCGCCGCGAAGTTCCTCCGCGCCGAAAGCGCGAGCGCCAACGCGTCGCCCATCGCGAGCATCACCGTGGTCGAGGTGGTCGGGGCGAGGTTGTGCGGGCACGCCTCGACGATGTCGCCCATCGGCAGATGGACGTCGCAGAGCCGGGCGAGGCCGGAGCCTGGCTTCGTCGAGACCCCGATCCGGGCAACGCCATCGGCCTTGAGGATGCCCGCGAGCGCGACCACCTCCTCGGTCTCGCCGCTTGCGGAGAGCAGCAGCGCCACGTCGCCGCGGCGGATGCGTCCGAGGTCGCCATGCACCGCCTCGGAGGGATGCACCACATGGGAGGGCTGTCCGAGGCTCGAGAAGCTCGCCGAGATCTTGGCGCCCACGAGCCCCGACTTGCCCATCCCCGAGACGACCACGTGGCCCTGGCATCCCTCGAGGAGATCGAGCGCCGCCGTCCACGCGCCGGCCGTCTCCGGATCGCGGGCGACCGCGGTCGCGACCCGCTCGATCGCGGCGGCTTCGGTTCGAAGCACCTGTTCGAGGAGCGAGCCTTCGTCCGTTCGGGTGGGGATCGCGGGCATCGCGAGATGCTACCGCCGCCGATCGTCGGCTCGCTCGCCTGCTAGTCTCCCCGCATGGCCGACGGATCGACCATGCCCCCCGAATCCACCACGCCCCAGGCGCCCGCCTCGGCGTCCTCCTCGGCCCGGCGGGCATCCGATGGGCAGGGCGAATACCTCGTCCGGCTCGAGCAGTTCCAGGGGCCGCTCGACCTGCTCCTCTTCCTGATCCGGCGGGCCGAGGTCGACATCCACGACATCCCGATCCACGAGATCACCGAGCAGTACCTCGAGCATCTCGGCGAGCTCCATCGGATCGACATGGAGACGGCGGGGGAGTTCCTCGTGCTCGCGGCGACGCTGGTCGAGATCAAGGCGAAGTCGCTCACGCCGCGCGAGGAGGGGGCCGACGGCTCCGACGCAGCGGAGGCGCTCGCGGGTCTCGACCGCGCCGATCCGCGGCTCGACCTGGTCCGACAGCTGCTCGCCTATCAGCGCTTCCGCGACGCCTCGGAGGCGCTCGACAGCCTGCGCCAGGAGCACGCGCGGCGGAACGAGGTCCGGATCGGCGTCGACGAACCGTCCCCAGAGGCGGCGACGGAGGAAGCGGAGCCCGAACTCGAGCTCGAGGATGCCCACGTGCTCGATCTGCTCGAGGCGTTCGAGCGGATCATCGCCGCGGTCGATCTCGATCGCCTCGGCGACCATCGCGTCGAGATGGACGAGACCCCGCTCGCGCTGCATCAGGCGGATCTCCTCGATCGTCTCGAACGCGCGCCGGGACGACGGCTCTCGCTGCAGGAGGCGTTCGCAGGGCGTCGAAGGCTCGAGATGATCGGGCTGTTTCTCGCGACGCTCGAGCTCGCGCGAAGCCAGCGCGTCGCGATCCGTCAGGCCGAGGGCGAGGCGGGGCTCGTTTGCCCGATCGAACTCGAACTCGTCGAGCCTGCCGACGCCGCGATGCCGCTCAGCCCTGCGCCGGCCTGATCGGCAGCAACCGCCATTCGGCGAGGCTTCTCCACAGCCACTCGACCGGCCCGATCGCGAAGGCTCGCAGCCAGAGTCCGGTGAGCACGATCTGGGCGAGCCACACGCCGATCACGACGAGCCAGAGGTGCACGCGGTCGACCAGCCCGAACCAGCCGAGGCCATGGCCGTTGAAGATCGTCGTGCAGGCGAGGGTCTGGAAGAGGTAGTTGCTGAAGCTCGTGCGTCCGACCGCTTCGATCGAGGGCAGCAGCCAGGCGGGACGTCCGAGCCGCGCGAGCGTCAGCACGAGGCACGCCCAGCCGAAGGCGCCGAAGAGGCTGCCCACGAAGTTGAAGATCTGGCCGATGGTCATGGCGTCGTCCATCGCGTAGGCGATCGCCTCGTTGCGGGCGAGTCCCCAGCCGGTGATCGCGATCCCCGACGCGAAGCCGAGCAGCGTGCCGGCGACGTAGCGCCACAGCGGCCACGACGCCGAGAAGAAGCCGCTTCGCAATAGCGCGATCCCCAGCAGCATCAGCCCCGTCACCCGCCAGAGCGACCAGATCGCGAAGACGAAGGTCTGCATGAGCGCCGCGTTCACCGCCCGCTCGGGCATCTGCTCGAGCCACGATCCCTGCATCGCCGCGATCGACGCGCGGACCTGTTCGTCGGGCGGGAACCAGCTCGCCTCCATCTCGAGCAGGGCGTCCGGCGGCATGAGCGGCAACGCGAGCGAAAGCAGGAGCCACGCCATGATCGGCACGGCCAGCAGCGGCAGGGCGATCGCGACGAGCCAGCCCGTCCCGAGGCGCCGCATCGGGAAGACGAGCATCGCGCAGAGCGCGTACGTCACCAGGATGTCGCCGTGCCAGAAGCCGTAGGCATGCACGAGCCCGAAGACGAGCAGCCATGCCATGCGTCGATAGAAGCGGCCCGCGGCGGACGCTCCATCGGGACGCGGCCGTTGCGAGAGGAGCGCGATGCCCGCCCCGAACATCAGGGCGAAGATCGTCATGAACCGCTGATCGAAGAGGAGGTGCGTGAACCGCCACGACCACCACTCGCCGGCGGAGATCTCGCCCATCGCGAGCGGGTTCTGATACGCCGCCGGAACCAGCGCGAACGCCAGGATGTTCATCGGCAGGATGCCGAGGATCGCGACGCCCCGCAGGAGATCGAGCGAGGCGACGCGGCCTGCGCCGCCGACGGTCACGGCTCCCACGCCTCGGCAAGACCGGCGCTCGGCGC
>JBMTTG010000220.1:0-5131 GCA_049449095.1 Phycisphaerales bacterium
CGCGCCACGAGCGCGGACGGGTGTAGTGGGGGCAGTCGAGCAGGGGCTTGCCGGCGGCGTCGCGGGTCGAGAAGGAGTCTTCCGCCGCCGAGGCGTCGTGGCCAAGGGCGCCCGGGAGCAGCCTGACGACCGCATCGACGAGCAGCATCGCGGGGATCTCGCCTCCGCTGACGACGAAGTCGCCGACGGAGAGTTCGATCGGCGCGAGATGCTCGATGGCCCGTTCGTCGAGACCCTCGTAGCGACCGGCGATCACGAGCAGCCGCGGCTGCGCCGCAAGCCACTCGATCCGAGGCTGACGAAGCGGCTCGCCCTGCGGAGTCAGCAGGATGCGGGTCGCGGGACGCGAATCCTGCGACTCGATCACCTCGACCGCGTCCGAGATCGGCTGCGGCGACATCACCATGCCCGGACCGCCGCCGAAGGGGCGATCATCGACGCGTGCGTGCGGATCGAGGCTGAAGCGGCGAAGGTCGTGGACCCGAAGGTCCGCGACGCCCGCTTCGAACGCGCGACCGACCACGCCCGCGCCGAGCACCGGCGCGAACATCTCCGGGAGGATGGTCAGCAGATCGATTCGCATGGCGAGTCGAGCGGCTCCGACGCGTCCGGCAGGACCGCGCCGTTGCAGCGGGCTCGATGGGTCAGGCCGACTCCGAAGCGACCGGCGTGCCCGGCTTCGCATCGCAGCCGAGGCGCCGGAGCAGGTCGGCGACGGTCTGGCTCGGCTGGGCGCCGACGCTCAGCCAGTGGCGGACGCGATCGATCTTGATCGCATGCTGCCGGCCTTCGGGCGCGGTCGGGTCGTACCACCCGAGCTGCTCGATGACGCGGCCGTCGCGGGGCGAACGCTTGTCCATCGCGCCGAGGCGATAGAACGGCTTGTGGGCGCGGCCCATGCGCTTGAGACGAAGTACCACCATGGAAGGATCTCACGAAGCGCCTGCCTCGGACCCGGGAAGCCGCGGTGGCCTCCCGAACACGGGCCTCGGTCGATCCGGGAGAGCGGCGTCGGCTCCGTGCGGATCGCACTTCGGCGGGCGGATGCGAATCGGGGAGTGTACCGGGGACCCGGGTCGGTTCAAGGGTTTGGGCCGGATCGGCTCGGTCGCCCTCCTCGGGAACCGGAGCCGGTGACCCGACCGTGCCCCCGGGCTCGCCTACCCCACCAACCCCGCGACCCAGTCGGCGTAGCCAGAGGCCATCGACGCCGCCGCCCCGAAGAGGACGCCCCCGAGGCCTCCCACGAAGAACAGGAAGATCAGGGCGAGCATCGAGTACATCGCGACCCGGGAGTCCTGGCTCCACTGGTACCACTTCCAGGAGACCCCGGCGAGGATGCCCGAACCGTCGAGCGGGGGCACCGGCAGCAGGTTGAACATCGCCAGCGCCAGGTTCAGGAAACCGCCGATCTGCAGGAACATCACCGCTCGCTCGGCGGTGTCGCCCTGCGGGTCGCCGAGACCCTTCCAGAGCCCGAGGATCGTGAGGGCGACGAACGCGAGCAGGATGTTCATCGCCGGCCCCGCGCCGGCGACGACGATCCGACCGCGGCGACCCCAGCGATAGCGGCTCGGATCGGTCGGCATCATGCCCCACGTGATCCCCACCACCGCGAACATGATGAGGGCCCACATGCCCATGTGGACCATGGGATTGATGGTGAGCCGATCGAGTTCGCGCGGCGTCTGATCGCCCTGCCAGAGGGCCGCCCAGCCGTGGGCGAGCTCGTGCAGCACGATCGACCCGATCACCCAGATCACCCACGACGCGACGAGGGCGGCGCCGCCCTGCTCGAAGAGGTTGTGGACCCACCATCCGCTCACGCCGCCGCTCCATCTCTGAAGGCAATGAAGGCCCCGGGAAGGGTCGGATGGTAGTCCGCGGGCTCGGTCCTCCGCGGCTTCAGGCGAGAAGCCCGTCGGGATCGAAGACCGGCACGCCACCGACGATGGTCGCGACCACCTTGGGAGGCGCCTGATGCCAGTCCGCCTCGAGCGGATCGCGATCGAGGACCACCAGATCGGCGCGACGGTCCGGCGCGAGCAGGCCGGCATCGGTGAAGCCGAGGCATTGCGCCGCGTGGAGCGTGTGGGCGGCAAGCGCTTCGCGCGGGGTGATCGACTCGCACTCATGGAAGACGCTGCCGTCGGCGATGCGTCCGGTGATGGCGCTTCGCATGGCGGCGATCGCATCGGGTTCGACGATCGGCCAGTCCGAGCCGAAGGCGAGCGTGGCGCCGTGGTCGAGCAGCGAGCGGAAGGGGAAGAACCGATCGAGACGCGCCGCGCCCATCGCCCGCTCGTAGGGTCGCCCATCGAAGAACCGATGCAGCGGCTGCATCGAGAGCACTCGCCCGCGCACCCGCGGAAGATCCTCGCGATGCACGGTCTGGCAGTGCTCGATGCGTGCGGCGAGTCGCGGGGCGTCGCTCGGCGAGAGACGCTCGTAGGCCTCAAGCGAGCGGCGAAACGCCTCGTCGCCGATCGCGTGGATCGACGGGGAGAGGCCCGCGTTCCAGACCGCTTCCGCCCAGGCGTCGAGGTGCCCTTCGAGGGCGAGTTCAACCAGCATGCCGCGCTCGCCCGGGCGATCGGCGTAGTCCTCGAGCATCCGCGCCGTGCGGAGGCCGAGGGTGCCGTCGGCGAAGGCCTTGAACCCGATGATGCGGAGCACCGCGGAGGCCGTTCCCGCAGCCGCAATCTCGTCGGAGAGGGCTCGCGCGATTCCCGGATCGAGCGGCCACGCCCGATCGAGGATCGTCGCGGCGATGCGAAGGCGCAGCGGCGAGGACTCGTCGGCCGCGACGGGCAGGAGCGCGTCGCGAATCTCGCTCGCGTACTCCATCGCCCCCACCGACGCGACGCCGAGGCGATGGAGATGCGCCGCCGCCTCGCGAATCGCTCGCCGCTTGCGCGGGGCGCTCGCGGCCGGGACGAGCGGAATCACCTGCTTCCAGGCGTTCGCTTCGATGAAGAGCCCGGTCGGCCGGCCCGTCTCGTCGCGCACGACCTCGCCGCCGGGAAGGTCTGGCAGTTCGGGATGGGCCCTCTCGACGATCCGAATCGCCGCGTCGTTGAGGACGCAGGCGTGGCGGTCCATCCGCCACGCGATCGCCGGCCGCGAGCCGGCGGCCGCGAGCCAACGCCGGTCCGGAGCCGCGCCGCCCTCGGCCGCCCACTGCTCCGCCGACCAGCCCCACGCTTCGAGCCACGCGGTGCCCGCCGGATCCTCCTTGGCGAGCCTCGCGGCGGACTCGGCGATCGACCGCTCGAAGTCCGCGCGGCTTGAGACGCCCGAGAGATCGGTCTGTCGCAATGAGAGCCCGGCCATCAGGAGATGCACATGGGCGTCGACGAACGCCGGCACGACGCAGAAGTCGCGGAGATCCAGGCGGCGGGCCGGAGCACTCTCGGAGCCATCGCCGCGATCGTCGACGCGGCGGATCCAGGCCCCATCGATCCGAACGCGTTTCGCGCGAGGATGCGCGGCGTCCAAGGTCGTGAAACGAGCGGCGATCTCGAGGGGAGTCTGCATCAGCGAGTCCGATGCTCCGAATGGAGCGGCGTAATGTAGGAACGCCGGTCCGCCTGCATGGCGCTTCGAGACCTCGAGGAGCCACACCATCATGATCCCGAGCACCCTCACGACTTCCGCACGACCGCGGCTCCGATTCGTCCGTCTAATCCCGGTGGCGATCGCGTCGGCGCTGCTTGCAGCCTGCGGCGGCGACGAGGCGAGCCCGGTGCCGCCGACGCCGATCGGCGGGAGCCGTCCCGAGCCGGCGGTCCGGCCGGTCGGTGAGAATCCGGTCACGCCGCTCGTGGCCCTCCCGCCGACCTCGATCGACCCGACCGATCCGCAGAACTGGCGGATCACCGGTCCGGACGACGAGCCGACCAAGGTCGAACTCGGCGGGCTGCACTCGCGCAAGCCCGCGTCATGGACCTGGCAGCGTCCGAGCATGCAGTTCCGCACGCTGCAGTTCACGGTGCCCGGACGTGACGGCGCCGAGGCGGCGGATCTGGTCTTCAGCCTCTTCTTCGATCGCGAGGGCGGGCCGACCGAACTCAACGTCGATCGTTGGAACCGGCAGTTCCTCGACGAGGAAGGGCAGCCGACGACGCCGGTGCAGCGGCAGAACTTCGAGTTCGAGATGCCGGTGCTCTTCGTCGAGCATCGGGGCAGCTACCTCCAGATGGGGGCGGCGGCGCCGCGAGGCGGCTACGCCCAGCTCGCGGGGGTGATCGACGCGCCCAAGCGACGCGTGTTTGTGCGGCTTGTCGGCCCGGAAGCGACGGTCGAAGCCAACCGCGCCGCGTTCATGGAGATGCTGCGGACCTTCCGTCCGATCAACTTCACGTTGCCGGGCTGAATCCGTCCGAGTTCGCACGACCCCTCCGTCTCGCTCGCTTCGCTCGCGATCCACCTCCCACGCGTCGCTTCGCTCCGCCGGGGAGGAGTTCCGTCCTGCTCTCGATCGAAGCCCGGGGATGTTCGATCGCGCGATCGAGATCGCCCGAACGTCCATCGCGCGTTGGACCAACTCCTCCCCTGAACGCGAAGCCGTTCAGGGGAGGTGCCGAGCGAAGCGAGGCGGAGGGGTCGTGCTGACGCGGAAGTCGATGTTGCCGCCAGCGGCCGCGAGAAGCCGTGCACCGCGCGGCGGAGGTGAGCGACGGCGCCGGGGCGCGCGAAACTCACGCAACGCGTTTCCGGAGACTCGCGGCCTTGCTCAACTCTTCGCCGCAGCGAAGCGTCGGCTGACCTCGTTCCAGTCGACGACGTCCCACCACGCCGCGACGTAGTCGGGACGGCGGTTCTGGTAGTGCAGGTAGTAGGCGTGCTCCCAGACGTCGAGACCGAGGATCGGCGTGCCGACGCAGTCGACGAGCCCCGTCATGTAGGGATTGTCCTGGTTCGGCGTCGAGCAGACGCACAACTTGCCGTCGGCGCCGACGCAGAGCCACGCCCAGCCCGAGCCGAAGCGGGTCGCGGCGGCTGCGGCGAACTTCTCCTTGAAGCCGTCCATCGAGCCGAACGCGGCGTTGATCGCGTTCGCGAGATCGGCGCTCGGCTGCCCGCCGCTGCCGGCGGGCGCCATGATCTTCCAGAAGAGCGAGTGGTTCAG
>JBMTTG010000221.1:0-5099 GCA_049449095.1 Phycisphaerales bacterium
CCAGGCCGAGGTGGCCGCAGCCTGTTCCCGACGGCAGCAGGCCCTGGCGCGCCTTTCGCATCCCGCGATCGCCGGAATCTTCGAGTCGGGGACGACCGACGACGACCGTCCCTTCTTCGCCATGCCGTACGTGCGCGGCGAGTCGATCGTCAAGCATTGCGATGCGGCGCAGCTCGATGTGCGGCAACGCGTCGCCCTCTTCCGGGAGGTGGTCGATGCGGTCGCCCACGCCCATCGCCGCGGCGTGCTGCATCGCGACCTCAAGCCCGCGAACATCCTCGTCGGCGAGACCGACACCGGATCGCATCCGGTCATCATCGACTTCGGCATCGCGAAGAGCCTCGACGAGCCGCTCTCGGAGCGCACCGTCGCGACCGAGGCCGGACGCGCGATCGGCACGCCCGAGTACATGAGCCCCGAGCAGGCCGACGGACTCCCCGAGGCCGCCGACGTCCGCAGCGACCTCTATGCGCTCGGCGTGATCCTCTATGAACTGCTCTGCGGCGAGCTTCCGATCGACCGCGAGACGCTGCGCCGCGGCGGCACCAGCCGGATCGGCGAGACGATCCGCTCGACGACGGTGCCTCCGCCGAGCCGCCGCGCGGAACTCGCGCGGGAGGAGCCCGCCGGCTCGCGGTGGGCTCGCCGCGGCGAGCACTCGCCCGCAAGCCTCGCCGCAGCGCTTCGCGGCGACCTCGATGCCGTGTGCCTGAAGTGCCTCGCGAAGGAGCAGGTCGATCGCTACGCCGGCGCCGACGCGCTGCTGGCGGATCTCGATCGCGCCATCGCCGGCGAGCCGGTCCTGGCACGGCGGCACTCGTGGAAGGACACGCTTCGCAGCGCGATCCGGCGGCATCGCACCGCCGTCGCGATCGCGGGAACCGCGGCGCTCGCCCTCGCGATCGGCCTCGCGGGCACGATCGCCTTCGCCGTGCAGGCGACCCGCGAGTCCGAGGCGAGACGCATCGAGGCGAACCGCGCGAAGGCCTTCGCAGCATTCCTCGGCGGGATCTTCTCGGGACTCGATCCCGAGCAGGCGAAGGGAAGCGATCTCACGCTCCTCCGCCTGCTGCTCGACGACGCGTCGGAGGATCTCGAGCGGAAGGAACGCGATCCCGAACTCGCCCTGGGCGATCAGCTCGCCGCCGAGCTCCATCTCACCCTCGGCATCGCGTATCTGCGGCTGCAGCTTCTCGATCAGGCGGAGCCGCACCTCGTGCGTGCGGTCGATGGACTGGAGGCGCGACATGCACCCGGCATGGCGCCGGAGCCGGAACTGGTCGAGGCCCTCGACGAGCTCGCGCGCCTTCGGATGACGCAGTACCGCAACGAGGAGTGCGTCGAGACGGCCAATCGCCTGCTCGAGGTCCTCGGATGGCCCGAGGATCGCGAGGTCCTCGCCGATCCGACCGCGATCCAGACCTTGGCGCGTCTGGGCAAGATCAACGCGGGCTTCGAAGGCGATCGGCTCGTGATCGTCACCGACTCCGAGGCGGGCTTCGAGCTCTCGCGCGATCTCGCGGCGCTCGCCCGCGAGCGCTACGCCGAGGACGACCCTGTCCGGATCCGCGTCCTGCAGCAGCATGGCCGAGTGCTCGACAACAGCAAGCGCAAGCCCGAGGCCATCGCGTTGCTCGAGGACGTGCTCGAACAGGGCGAGCGGCTCCACGGCCGGCAGCATCCCACGACCCTGCAGACGGTGCTCTATCTGACCGTCGCGTACACCTCGAGCGATCCCCGAGCCAACGCCCTGATCGATGCCTGGATGCCCGACTTCGAGGCGACCTACCGCCCGGGCCATCCGATGATCGCGAACCTCCGGCTCAACTACGCCGCCGGCCTGCAGAAGCAGGGCCGGCACGCGGAAGCCCGCGAGTACCTCATCGATGCGCGGCAGCGTTTCATCGACGCCTTCGGCGAGGAGCATGCGATGACGATCTGGGTGGAGAACACGCTGCTCTTCACCCTGCAGCCGCTCGGGCTCGCCGACGAGGCGGAGGCGATCCTCGTCGAGCGGATGGACCGCTGGTCCGATCGGCCGCTCACCGACGAGGAGCGCGAGCAGCTCGAGTGGTGGTCGCCGTGGTTCGAGGGCTGGGCCGGGCGACCGTTGAGATAGGTTTCCACGCGGGCATCGGCGCGGCGGTCGCGGTCTCGGGCCGCGACGCGACGCTCGTACGGCGCCGCCCGAGTTGAAGAACACCGGAGGGCGAGACGCCCGTGGTCCATCGTCCGACGAGCCGAGCGAGGCCGCGACGTCACTCGCCTCGTTCCGCGACTCGATCGTGCCCGCATGCCAGCCCTTGGATCGCACGCTTCTCCGCTACGCTTCCGGCGTGCAGCAACTCTGCCCGATCCTTGGACGGCCCACCGAGGTCGAGGAGACCGAGTTCTCCCGTGGCGACTGGCGGCTCGTCCGTTGCCGCGAGACCGGCCTCGTCTTCCTTCCCGACCCGCCGCCCTACGAGGCGCTCGAGGAGGAGTTTGCGTGGGAGCGGACCCACTCGGCGGAGATCGAGCGGCGCCTCGCCGACGAGCCGGTGTTCGCCCGCTTCTCCCGCAGTTGGAAGCACCTTCGCCAGCGCGTGCTCCCCAAGCGCAACCGGATCGCGGAGATCGCCCTGCGGCTCGTGATCCGCCGCCGCTCCGTCGAAGATCGCCGCACGAACCGGCCGATCGTCGCGCTCGATCTCGGCTGCGCCGGCGGCGACCGCATGGTCGATCTCTGCACGCGCTTCGAGTCGAAGGGCCTTGCCGTCGTCCCGATCGGGCTCGAGATCTCGAAGGCGCTCGCGGCGAGGGCGTCGCAGGCCTTCGCGCCGCGGGGCGGCCGGGTCGTGCAGGCGAGCGCCGTGGACGGCGCCGCAAGCCTCGACGCGGCGAGCCTCGACTTCGTGCTGATGTCCTCCTTCCTCGAGCACGAGGCGCAGCCGCTCGAACTGCTCCGCCGGCTTCGGGATCGGCTCCGCCCGAACGGCGTGATCGTCCTCAAGGTCCCGAACTTCGCCTGCTGGAACCGCTCGATCCGCGGCGGCAAGTGGTGCGGCTTCCGCTACCCCGACCACGTCAACTACTTCACGCCCGACACGCTCGCGATCCTCGCCGGCGAGGCCGGCTTCGACCTGCTGCCGCCCACCTTCGGCGACCGGATGCCGATGAGCGACAACATGTACGCGGTCCTCGCGCCACGGTCGGCCGCCTGAAGTCGGGAACGGTGCCGCGGGCGCGGCTACCCTCCGCTCCCCGAACCGCTCCCGGATCCGCCGATGTCCACTCCCGCCGCGGGCCTGCCGCGACGCACCTTCGCGATCATCTCCCACCCCGACGCGGGCAAGACCACGCTGACCGAGAAGTTCCTGCTCTACGGCGGGGCGATCGATCTCGCCGGCACCGTCACCGCCCGCAAGAACCAGCGGGCGACGACGAGCGACTGGATGGAGCTCGAGAAGCAGCGCGGCATCTCGATCAGCTCGACCGTGCTGCAGTTCGACTACGGCGGATGCCGGGTGAACCTGCTCGACACGCCTGGCCACAAGGACTTCTCCGAGGACACCTATCGCGTGCTGACCGCGGTCGACGCCGCGGTGATGGTGATCGACGCCGCCAAGGGCATCGAGCCGCAGACCCGCAAGCTCTTCGAGGTCTGCCGGATGCGGGGCGTCCCGATCTTCACCTTCATGAACAAGTGCGATCGACCGACCAAGGACCCGCTCGAGCTCCTCGACGAGCTCGAGGCGATCCTCGGCATCGCGGCGTTCCCGGTGAACTGGCCGCTCGGCGCGGGGCACACCTTCCGCGGCGTCTACGACCGCCTCGACCGCTCGCTGCACCTCTTCGATCGCGCCAAGGGCGGCGCCTCGGTCGCGCCGGTGCGCACCATGGGCCTCGACGACCCGGCGCTCGACGACCAGATCGATGAACCGGTGCTCCTTCAGGCCCGCGAAGAGATCGAGATGCTCGAGGGCGCCGGGGCCGACTTCGACCGCGACCGCGTCCTGCGCGGCGAGCTCACGCCGGTCTACTTCGGCAGCGCGATGAACAACTTCGGCGTGCAGCTGCTGCTCGACGGCTTCCTGAAGAACGCCCCGAGCCCCGGGCCGCGCCGATCCGGCGAGCGGGCCATCGAACCGTCGACCCCCGCCTTCAGCGGATTCGTCTTCAAGATCCAGGCGAACATGGATCCCAAGCACCGCGACCGCATCGCGTTCGTGCGGATCGTCTCGGGCCGCTTCGAGCGCGAGATGCAGGTCGTGCACGTGCCGTCGGGACGCAAGGTGCGCCTTTCCAACGCGCGGCGCATGTTCGGGCAGGACCGCGAGACCGTCGACGAGGCGCTGCCGGGCGACGTCGTGGGGATCGTCGGTCACGACCGACTCGGCATCGGCGACACGCTCAGCGAGGACCGCACCATCTCCTTCCGCGAGATCCCCCGCTTCTCGCCGGAGTGCTTCGCGTATCTCCACAACCCGCAGCCCTCGAACTTCAAGCGCTTCCGGCAGGGACTCGATCAGCTCCTGCAGGAGGGCGTGGTGCAGGTGCTCGATCCGCCGGGCGACCGCAAGCTGCCGCTGCTCGCCGCGGTCGGTCCGCTGCAGTTCGAGGTGGTGCAGCACCGCCTGCTCGGCGAGTACGGCGCCGAGTCGCGGCTCGAACGCCTGCCGTGGTCGATGGCGCGGTGGATCCGTCCGAAGGATCCGAACTCCACCGCCGAGCCGCACATCCCGCTCTCGGGCGTCGGCGTCGCGACCGATCAGGACGGCCAGAAGGTCGTGCTCTTCACCGACGAGTGGGTCCGCAACGACTTCGCACGGCGGAACGAGGCGTTCGAGATGTCGGCGATCCCCTTCGCCGACCTCGGCATCGTGGGTGCCGCGGCGCGAGTGGGCACGACGAGCTGACCGATGGCCGATTCATTTCGGCGGGAGACCGACCATGGACAAGAAGACGAAGAAGCGGATCGAGGTGCTGCAGGACCGGCTTCGCCAGCGGCGGACCGTGCTCGCCAACGCCCGCAAGCAGAACGACGACCCCGCCGAGACGAAGCGCCTCGAGCAGGAGGTCGCCGATCTCGAGGCCGAACTGGCGAAGCTGAAGGAAGG
>JBMTTG010000222.1:0-5076 GCA_049449095.1 Phycisphaerales bacterium
AAGCGGAAGTGGATGTGGTTGAGGACCTCGCCGGTGATCGGGTTGTAGCGCTCGGTGTCCCAGACGTAGGTGAAGCCCTCGAGCTTCCGGTCCTCGGACTGCTCGAGATAGGAGTCGCTGCCGCCGTAGGCGTCGAGCAGGAAGATCCCGCCGGGCTTGAGGCCCTTGCGCGCGCTCCGGAAGTAGGCCACCAGCTCCGCGCGCTCCTTGAAGAGGGAGTAGCTGAAGTTGAACGCGCCGATGCAGTCGACCTTCGGGCATCGGACGGTGCGGACGTCGTCGAGCCGGATGTCGAGCCGCCTCCGTGCGTCGGGCTTCAATGGCTCGACGTGCCGGCGGATCCCCCACTGCTGGACCTCCGGATCGAGGTCGACCGCGATGGCGGTGTTGGTGGGCCGCTTCCGCACCCAGGTCGTGCTCAGGTACATCGTGCCCGCGAAGTCCTCGCGGAAGCTCTCGGCGGTGCGGCCGCGGAGCCGTCGCCAGACCTTGTCGATGAACGCGACCTCCGCTTCGGGGGTCTGCACGGACCGCTCGTAGAGATCGTGGCGATCGCTCGTCGCCGCGGTCATGCGCGGACGGCGTGGCTTGGCGGATCGGGCGGTGCGGCGGCCGGCGTTCTTAGCGCCGCCGCGAGAGGGGGACGCGTCACGGTTGCTTCGGGTGTTCATGGAGGGGCGGGAGTGTAACGGCGTGCCGCCGCTCATCCGCCCCACGCGCCGAGCAGCACCGCGAGATCCGCGCCGCCCACGATGCCGTCGCCATCGAGATCGCCCGCGCCAGCGCCTCCCCATCCGCCAAGCAGGACCGCGAGATCGGCGCCGTTCACGACGCCGTCGCCATCGAGATCGCCGAGCGTTCCGCGATCCGCGCAGCCGATCACCGAGACGGCGAAGTCGTCGACGCCCGCCTCGACGAGCGAGCCCGCGCCGAGATCCCGCGCCACGAAGCGCACCCGGCACGAGGCGGAACCCTCGACGACGTCGGCAACGATCCACGAGCGCTCGAACCAGGCGCCGGGGCTCTCCACGATCTCCGCAAGCAGCGTCCACGAGGCGCCGCCATCGCAGGAGATCTCGACGAGCATCGAGTCCTGCCCGGGATTCGCGCCCTGATTGTTCGAGTGCCAGAGCCACGCCGAGACCTGCGTCCGTGGATCGGAGGCGTCGAAGGCCGGGCTCGTGAGCGTGGTGACGCCGCCGTCGACGTCGTTGGCGCCGGCGCCGCCGCCGGGATGCTGACCGGTGATGAAGCAGATCGTGCCGTCGGGCGAGTGATCGGCGCCGGGCTGGGCGGACGTGGCGATCGGCGCAACCCGTTCCCAGATCCCCGAGGTGGCGGTGTCGCCGGGAGCGCCGATGTTCCAGCCGAGGGCCTCCTCGAAGTCGTCGCGGAGCGCGAACGTGGTCTCGACCACGGTTGTCTCGAACGGTTCGCCCGCCTGCGGATACGCGACGGTTCCAAGCGACGTCTCGACCTCGAGCCGCCAGCGAAGCAGCTCGCCGCACGCCATCGCCGGCAGCGGGATCTCGTAGAGGTTCGCCGCGATCGGATCGAGCAGCACCGTCTCGGACTCGCCGCCGATCTCGAGGATCACGACCGCGGACTCGGGCACGATCTCGCCTCGGAAGGGCACGATCCGCACCGGCACACGCGTGGCCTCCCCGGCCTCGACGGTCGCGGGCGGCGATTCGAGCAGGAACGCCGCGGGCGAGATCGCGGTGGCCGCGAGCGCCACGATGCCTGCGAGGTTCTCCTCCGCGTTGGGCACGATCTCCGAGGGCGGCATCACGAATCCGTATCCGCCGGTGTCGCGCACCTCGACGGTCAGCGAGTACGCCCCCGTCTCGGCATAGACCCAGTCGCACGATCCGCCGGAGGCTGGATAGAGGAGCGTGTAGATGGCGCCGGGCACGTAGGTCCGGCCGTTCGTCGACAGGATCGCGTCGGCCATGCGGGCACCGACCACCGCGAAGCCGTCCGCATCGGGTGGCGGATCGGGGGTGTTGCCCCACGGATGCAGGATCCACTGGCCGTAGCTGTGGATGTCCAGATGCGCCGCGACCTCGGGCAGCGACGCGAGATGGTCGCGCAGCGCCGCGGTCTCGGGCTCGGAGAACGCCGCGGTGCCGCGATAGGTCTCGCTCGTCGGCGTGCCGCTCGAACCCTGCCCGCCCCAGCCGTATCCCCAGTTGCGGTTGAGATCGACGCCGAAGCTGCCGTCGGCATTGACGCGACGGTTCTTTCGCCACAGCCGCTCGCCCTGCCAGCTGTGGTGGTAGCCGTCGACGTTGACGACTGGAATCACCGTCCACACCGCCGCGTCGGCGACCGCCGCGATCGCGGGATCGCTTCGCTCGAGCAACGCGTCGATCAGCCACATCGAGGTCGGCGGCGTCGCCCATTCGCGGGCGTGCTGCGCGGAGTTGATCACCACGTGCGGCAGGCCTTCCGAGTCGGGCGGCGCGATCCGCAGGCCGCGGATCGTGCGCCCCTCGATCGACGTGCCGATCTCGACGAGGCTCGCGCGGTCGGGATGCGCCGCGACGATCGCCTCCAGGCGCGCCTCGATCGAGGCAAGGGTCTGGAAGTCGGCGAAGAACTCCCCGCCCGCGCCGCCGCCGGCGGCGGCGGCAAGGCGTTCCCGCGCCAGGTCGACGAGCGCCGGCACATCCTCGACGAGCACGTCGAAGTCGAGCCCGGTCCGCGCGAGCCGTTCGAACGCCTCGCGATCGACGCGGAAGTCCGCGGGCGAACCGATCTCGACCCGGTGCGACCACACGTCGTGGCTGAGGGCGAGCATGGTGCGAAGCTCCCGCGCATCGCGAAGCCGCACCCGCACCACGCGGTCGCCCTCGTAGGGCCTCGGCGCAGGCGGTTCGGGCGACTGCGCGAACGCCGCGGTCGACGCGGCGACGAGCACGAGCCATGCGACGGGAAGCGATCGACGCCGGAAGGTCCTGGTGCGAGCCATCGCCCGAATCTACCCCCGGCCCGCCGCCATCCAAGAAGTTCCTCCCGATTCGAGGGCTCCGCGAGCCCGCCGCGCAGGGTCCGCGCGACGCGTCCGTTGACCGCGCCGGTCCTCGCCGAGATGCTCCATCGATGCGAACTCCGATCCTGCTCGCCGCCCTCGCTCTCGCTTGCGCCGGCTCGTCGGCCTGCAGCCGGCCCGATCCGTTCGCGGGGCGTCCCGCGGATCCGTCGTCCAAGGCACAGTTGCTTCCGTCGCAGCCGTTCGCGCCCCGAGCCCTGCCGATGTTCTCGGGCCACGATGGCCGGGTCGTCACCTGGGCCGACCTCATGGACGCCGCGGCGCGAAGCGACGTGGTGATCCTCGGCGAGCAGCACGACGACGCGGTCGGTCACGCGGTCGAACTGGCGGTCGTCTCCGACGTGCTCGCGAGCTTCCCGGGCTCGGCGCTCTCGCTCGAGATGCTCGAACGCCACGAGCAGGACGAGGTCGACGCCTACCTCGCGGGCGAACTCGAGCTCGCGGCGTTCGTCGAGGCGACCGGAAGCGAGAACTGGTCGGGCAAGCAGCGCTGGGAGGACTCCTACGGCAGGCTCGTCGAGGCCGCGAAGCGCACCGGCAGCCGGGTGATCGCGGCCAACGCGCCGCGCTCCTACGTGCGGCTCGCCGGACGCGAGGGCTACGACGCGCTGCGGTCGCTGCCGCCCGAGGAGCGGGCCCTCTTCGACCTGCCCGACGCGCTCGACGACGGCGCGTACCGAGCCAGGCTCGTCGAGCTCATGACCGAGGCCCGCGGCGAGCCGCCGACCGACGAGCAGGTCGAGCGGGCGCTGCGCCCGCAGATGGTCTGGGACGCCACGATGGCCCGATCGATCGCGAAGGCGCTCGACGCGCGGCCCAACGGCGCCGCGAAGGTCGTCCACGTGATCGGCCGCTTCCACAGCGACTTCGACGGCGGCACGGTCCTCGAGCTCTCGAAGGCGGCGCCGTTCGCGCGGATCCTCGTGATCAGCCTCTGCGACGCCTCCTCGCGCGAACTTGCCGCGGACGACGCGGGCCGCGCCGACATCGTGGTGTACACGGGTCTCGGCGCGGAGTGAACGGTCCGATCAGGCGAGTCGCCGGTACTCGATCAATCCGGTTCGACGTCCTCGCGCCCGCGACCATGCGTAGGTCGCCATGCCTTGCAGGTGAGCCGGCTTCGACAGCAGGCAGAACGTCGCGTAGAGGAGTGCGTGCCGCCACCGGGTGCCGAACCCGCGACGACGTCGCCATGCGGTTCGGACGATGTTGATCGCCGGCAGCGCGACGACGGTCGCCGGCACCGCCCACCACCACCCGCCCACGACCGCCGCCAAGACGATCGACGCCGACAGCATCGCCGGCCATGCCAGTCCCCACCCGATCGCTCGCACGCAGTCCCGCACGTGATGGCGATGTCTCGTGGCGTCGCGCGGCCACGCCGACTCGGCATAGGCGTGACCGGTGCGGGTGGCACGTCGCCACCACTGCCGGAATCGCGTCATCCCCATGTCGTGCAGCGTCATCGGATCGGCGAGCTGCAGGAGCCGAAGTCCGAGCTGGCGGATGCGCTGTCCAAGTTCCGCCTCCTCGCCCGCGATCATCGCCTCGTCGAATCCGCCGGTGCGTCGCAACGCGTCGGTTCGGATCATGACGTCGCCCAGGAAGAAGACGTCGTCGCCCGGAAGCCGGATCCACTCGAGATCGGTCAGTCGGTTGTAGATCGTCGCTTCCGGATACCGCTCGCGTCGGATGCCGCCGACCGCGCCGGCCTCGGGCCTCGCCCGCAGCGTCGCTGCCGCGAGCTCGATCCAGCCTGGCAGCACCTCGCAATCGCCGTCCACGAACTGCACCGCCTCGACGTCGCCCTCGGCGAGGACGCGCCAACCGGCGTTTCGAGCCCTGGCCATCGTGAAGGGGATCGAGACGTCGAGATCGATCACCTCGACTCCCTGCTCCCGAGCCCAAGCCTGGCTGCCATCGTCGGATCCCGAGTCGACGTAGACGACGCGGCGCCCATCTCCCGCCACGGATCGGATGCAGCGCTTCAGCCGCTCGCCCTCGTTGCGGCCGATCACCAC
>JBMTTG010000223.1:0-5063 GCA_049449095.1 Phycisphaerales bacterium
ATAGTCGCGGATGCAGGTGCCGTCCGGCGTCGGATAGTCGGTCCCGAACACCTTGAGCGACGCCATCTCGCCCATCGCCACCTTCAGGACGAGGGGAATGAGATGCGTCTCGGGATCGTGGTCCTCGCCGTGGGCGCCGTCGGCATCCGCGCCGGCGGCGTTGAAGTATCGAAGCAGCGTGAAGCCGAGGCCGTACGCGTCGGCGAAGTCGCGGATCATCCATTCGACCGCGAGCTTGGTCCTGGCGTAGGGGCTGCAGGGCACCTGCTCGGACTCCTCGCTCATGGGCATCTTGGGATTGAGCCCATACGTCGCGCAGGTGCTCGAGAAGAGCATGCGATCGACGCCCGCCTCGCGCATCGCGGTGAGCAGGCTCAGGGTCCCGGCGATGTTGTTGCGGTAGTGATGATCGGGATTGGTGACCGACTCGCCCACATAGGTGGCCGCCGCGAAGTGCATGACCGCATCGAAGCGATGCTGCCGCATCAGCGCCGTCAGCTTCGCGGTGTCGGCGATGTCGCCAACCACCAGGCGATCCGCCGGGACGGCCCCGCGATGGCCAAGGCTCAGGTTGTCGTAGGCGATCGGATCGGCGCCCTGCTTGACGAGGTAGCGCAGGCACGCGGAGCCGACGAATCCGGCACCGCCGGTGACGAGGATCTTCATGGCGAGGTCTCCTGAACGGGAATCATCGGCGCGCCGCTTCGGCCGATCCACTCTCCTGAGCCGACGCGAGGATGATCTGCGCGGCCTCCGCGAGATCACGGGCCAGGATCGTCGCCGGATCGGCCTCCAACCGGGCCCTCCCTCCAAGGCCCGTCTCGACGAGGATCGATCCGCGGCAGCCGGCCCGCCGGCCCGCATCCACGTCCGAGATCGAGTCGCCGACCATCCAGCTGGCGCCAAGATCGATCCGGTGCTCGTTCGCGGCGCGAAGGAGCATTCCGGGGCCCGGCTTGCGTTCGGGCGGCGGATCCTCCGTGTCCCGCGGAGGAAGATGAGGATTCCAATAGATGGCATCCACCACCGCGGCGGGATGAGCACCGCGGAGCCGTTCGAGCATCACGGCGTGGATCTCCTCGAGACCCTCCGGCGTGAGAAGTCCCCTTCCCACCACCGACTGGTTGGTGGCGACGATGGCGAGGAATCCGGCTTCGCGCAGCGCGGCGATCGCCTCGGCGGCGCCAGGCTCGAGCTGGACGTCCTCCACCCGATGCAGATGGTGGACGTGCCGGATGATCGTCCCATCGCGATCGAGAAAGACGGCAGGCCTCATCGCGATGCAACACCGGTTGCCAGGTCGGACTCCGCCTGCGCGAGCGACTCCGGCGTGCCGATGTCGCGGTGGTATCCGCGGTGCACGAACCCCCGCATGCGACCCTCGAGCGTTGGGAGCAGATCGAAGGCGATGTCGAAGCCGCGTCGATCCGCCAACTCCCTGAAGAGACCGGAGTCGATCACGTAGATGCCTGCATTGGCGAGGTTGCCGCGCGGGTGCTCCGGCTTCTCGACGAAGCTCAGGATGCGGCCGTCCGGCGCGAGTTCCGCGATGCCGCATCGCCGAGGCGCATCGGTCTCGAAGAGCACCATCGTGAACGGGTCGCGATGCGCACGATGAAACTCGACCGCAGCCGCCAGGTCGACCGTCGAGAGATTGTCCGCATAGACGACCAGCACCTCGTCGGCCGAAGCGGCCAGGTCGCGATTCGCGGTGATCGTTCCCGCCGAGCCGAGGAGCTCCGGCTCGAACGACTCCGAGAATCGGATCGGCCCGATGCGGTTCGTCTCGTCCATCCACCGCCGGACCGGTTCGGGTAGGTGGTGCGTGTTGACGCGCACCTCCCGAACCCCCGCGTCGTGCAGCGCCATCCGCCAGTGCTCGATCAACGGACGTCCGCCGACCGGAACCAGGCACTTCGGGACGCGATCGGTCAGCGGCCGAAGCCGCGTTCCGAGACCGCCCGCCAGCAGCAGCGCCACCGGAGCTCGGCGGGATCCGGTCACGCGTTCGCCTCGACCGGCCTTACCACCTGCATCTTCTCCATGAGACGCTGGCACTCCTCCAGAATGCGCCCCGGATCCTCGGCGGTGTCGAGCCATGTGCGATACGCCCCGACGCTCTCAAAGACGTCGCGGCGCGGCGACCAGCCGAGCGAGCGGAGCTTCGAGACGTCCGAACAGATGTGGCGGGTGTCCCCGAAGCGATACTTGCCGCTGGGCTCGCGAGGAAGGTCCGTCGTTCCGTAGACCTCCGCCACGACGCCCGCGAAGTCGAGCACCGTCATCGGGCGATCGCCCCCGACGTTGAACATCTCGTAGTCGCTGCGGGGATCCTCGAGGACCAGCAGGTTCGCATCGACGACGTCGTGGATGTTGACGAAGTCCCGAATCTGCAGGCCGTCCTCGTAGATCGGCGGCGCGACGCGCTGGTGCGCCGCGAGGCTGAAGACTCGGCATGCACCGCTGTAGGCGTTGTGGAAGCTCTGCCGCGGGCCTTGCACGATGGAGTACCGCATCGCGACGGTCGGGATCCCGTACCGCTGTCCGAGCCGCAAGGCGAACTGCTCCTCGGCGATCTTGCTCATGCCGTAGGGGTTCTGCGGATTCGCGACGGACTCGTCGGTCGCCTGCCATCGCAGCGGACCGCGAAGGCCCGCGGGCGCCTGGCACTCGAACACGCCTCGGCGAAGCTGCGCGTCCGGACGCATGTCGGGAAGGCATCGCCGGCCATCGGCGTCGACGTAGAGGCCCTCGCCAAGGGTCGCCTGCGAGCTCGCGACGATCACCCTCCGAAGCGGAAGCCGCTCGCGAACCGCCAGCTCGAAGATCCGCGCCGTCGAGGTGACGTTGACCTCGACGAATCGGCTGAAGATCGGGAGGTAGTCCTGGAAGGCCGCAAGGTGATAGACGGCATCCTGGCCCTCGAGCGCCGCGAGCAGCGTCGTCTCGTCCCGGACGTCGCCGCGGATGAACTCGATCCGTGGGTCGAGGTAGTCCGGAATCCGATGGCCCGGATGCACCGGCTCCTCGAGACTGTCGAGCACCCGCACCCGATGGCCGCGAGCAAGAAGCGCATCGGCGGTATGCGATCCGATGAATCCGGCGCCGCCGGTGATGAGCACGTTCACGGTGTTTCTCCTGTCACGCCGAGGCGGCGACACCTGCCGGACTCTTCGACGATCGCAGCGTGGCGCAGTGCCCGGGATGATCGCTGATGAAGATGATGCGGCTTCCGAGGCGATCGATGCCGAATCGGACCTGCTGCGGCTGACCGAGCGCCTCGAGGATCGCGGCATGCCGTTCGGGCGGCGCGATGAGGTACACGAAGCCTCCGCCACCCGCTCCGAGGAGCTTTCCGGCCTGAGCGCCGGCGCGACGCGCGGTGTCGTACATCGCGTCGATGTGATCCGAGGAGATGCCGAATCCAAGCGATCGCTTGAGCTTCCAGCCCTCGTCGAGCAGTTCGCCGAAGGCGTCGAGGTCTCCGCGGCCGGCGATCGCCTTGCGCATCTCCTCGGCCAGGTCGCGCATGGCCCGAAGCGTCGACATCTTGTCGGCGGTTCCCTTGCTCTGCTTCTCGAGGATCCCGTCCGCGCTGCGCTGTTGCGCGGTGTAGACGAGCATGCTTCGCCTCTCGAGCTCGTCGATCGTCTCCCGGGCGCAAGGCACGGGCTCGACCTGGACGGATTCGTCCGGGTTGAATCGGATGTAGTTGAGCCCGCCGAAGGCGGCCGCGTACTGGTCCTGCTTGCCGATCGGCTTGGCGAGGCGGTTGATCTCGATGTCGCAGGACTGGGCTGCGAGATCGGCCGCGCTGCTGATCCGGCCTCGGTAGGCGTGCAACGCGTTGAGCAGCCCGACGGTCAGCGCACTGCTCGAACCCATGCCGGTTCCGGCGGGCAGGTCGCCGATCGTCGTGATCTCGAGATGGCGATCGAGCCCGGTGAGCTCGAGCGCCTGGCGGACGATGGTGTGCTCGACTTCCGCCACCGTCTCCGCGATCTCCGTGCGGCTGTAGGCCACGCGAATGCTGCTCTTGAAGCGCGGGCTCACCGTGACGTACATGTGGCTCTGCAGGCCCACCGACAGAACCGCGCCAGGTTCCTGTCGATAGAACGCGGGAAGGTCGGTGCCGCCGCCCGCAAAGCTCACCCGGTAGGGCGTCTGGGAGATGATCATGCCGCGGCTCCGGCGAGCGACGCGACGCGGCTCGAGGCCGACGGCGTCGTCCCGCCTCGAAAGGTCTCCAGAAGCGGGCCAAGGCAGGTCTGGAGATTGAAGCGGTCCTCGACGGCTCGGCGCGCCGCTCCGGCCAAGCGCCGCCGCAGATCGGCATCGCCAGAGAGTCGCTCGAGCGCATCGGCAAGGGACGAGACGTCCCCAGGCTCGACGAGCAGGCCCGTGACGCCGTCGACCACGAGGTCGGGAATCCCAACCAGCCGCGTCGACACCGCCGGAAGTCCGCAAGCCATCGCTTCCATGAGCATCTGCGGAAGGCCGTCGACGTCGCCGTCCGCAGCCCACACGCATGGCAGGCAGTACACGTCGCCACCTTCCATGAACTCCGGAATCCGCTCCTGCTTGATCGCCTGGCCGGTCAACTCGACGTACTCGCCGAGACCGTGATCGGCGATCCGCCGGCGGAGGTCGTCCTCAAGGGGCCCACTGCCGCCGATCACGCACCTGAAGTCGACGCCCCGCTCCTTGAGAATCGCACAGGCCGCGATCAGATCGGCAAACCCCTTCTTCTCGACGAGCCTTCCGGAGGAGCGGATCTCGAGCCTGCCATCGGCCTTCCTCGGCGGGATCGGCGCGAAGTGGTCCACATCGATCCCGCAGTACACCACGATCAACTGCTCCGGCCGGGCGCCCTGCTCGAGGAAGAACCGTCGGTGGAACTCCGAAATGCAGACGATGCGATCCGCCGCGCGGATCTTGTCCGGGGTATCCGGCATTGCCGTGGGCTCCAGGCTCTCCCGCCGCCCGCTTGTCGCTGCTTGCGTTGCTCCCGCGGGTCCGGGCTCTTGCCCGGTCTGGTCGGCCGGTCGCTCGATGCCGACGGC
>JBMTTG010000224.1:0-5062 GCA_049449095.1 Phycisphaerales bacterium
CGCCGGACTCCTCACTCCGCCGACTCGCTCCGCTCGGAGTGTGAGTTCATTCGCCCGCCTGCTTCAGGATCGCGGATGGCTTCACCATCGCGGTCCTTGCGAAAGGCGTTCGAGTTACTCGCCTGCGGCGTCGCAACGCGCTTGATCCGGCTCATCACGGACCATCACCAGGCCGACCGCCGTCGCCCGCGCACCTGCCGCAGGTCGCTCACCCGCGCGGCTTGAAGAGCGCCGCGTCGAGAATCGACCAGAGATGCACGATCCATCCGAGGAGGATGACCCACAGGGCCGCGGCGAGCACGAACATGATCACCGCGATCAGGAACCGCCCCTGCACCAGCTGCCCGAGTCCCGGGATGAAGAAGCTCGCGAGGGCGGCGATGACGTTGCCGGCGGAACCTTGACCTGCGGCCATGGTGGATCGCTCCGGAGGGATGGGAGCGTCGCATCCTAACGGCACGCGCTCCACGAACGGGCGGATCTTGCGGGCCGACGATCAGGCCCATGCCGCGGCAGCCGCGTGCGGATCCCGCATGGTCTCGCCTTTCGTTGCGCCACTCGCGAGGCTCGCGCGAGCGCCGCCGCGCGTCCGCGGTCTTCCGAACCGATCTCCCCGGACCGCGGCGAGCGGCCTCTCGCCCGCCGCGCAAGCGAGAACTCGCCTTGCGCCATGCGGACGGGACGCCCGCGGGCCACTGCGCGTCTCGCCCACGTTCACCCGGCGATCACCGGCGATCCATGCGTCCGCAGTCGGGCATGGGCGTAGAGCCGCATGTCGAGATCCACGAAGGGGCGGGCGGCGGCGCGGAAGGCCGCGAGGTCGAGCATCGCCCGTTCGGTGGTGCGCGGCGAATCGTTGTGCACCGAGGCGTCGATCGCGACCCCAAGTCGGGCTGCGATCTCGCCGCAGGCGTCCGCGAGATGCTCCACAAAGCCCACCCACGCGAAGTCCGCGTCGATCGCGGCGATCGCCCGGGCGAGCAGGGCTTCGTCGGCCCGCGGCGCGAGCGGATCGCCGCCGAGCCAGCGCGTCATCACGTTGTCGAAGGTCGCCGGATGCCGCTCGAGCGCCTGCTCGATCGTCTCGCACGACGCGAAGGCGGGCGACCGCAGGCGGTACTTGGCGAAGAAGTACTGCGAGAGGATCAGCTCCAGTGGATCGCGCAGCACCGTCATGGCCCGGGCCGGACGATCGAGGTGCCGGTGCAGCCCGTGCCAGAAGTGGCCGTAGGCGACCTCGCAGCGGTCGTCGATCTCGCCGGCGAGCGACTCGAGCGAGACGCCGTGCATGCGCGGCGGGTAGATCGGGCGGAACCGCGGGAAGCCGATCGCCCGCTCGAGCTGCACCCGCAGCGTGGTGCCTGCGCACTTGGGGATGTGCATGAAGAGCGTGATCGGCGGCCGCGCGGGGAGCGCTTCGTGCGGCAGGCGGAAGAAACGCCTCGCCGCGACCGAGTCGTGCTGGCGCAGCTCGACGCGCACGATGCCGTCCGGGCTCGCCTGCTCGGGCGTCAGCTCGACCAGCGCCGACCAGCGACGAAGCCGCTCGCCTTCCGCCACCGCGATCCCCGCGGCGCCCTCCATCCACTCCACCGCCTCGATCCGTCTCCCGTCGAGGAGGACCGCCGGCGGCACCGCGTCGGTCGAAGTGGCGATCCAGCCGCGCAGGCCGAGGGCGCCGAATCCGATCGGGCCCGCCTCGGGGCACTCGATCGCGCCGCGCACCGCGCTGAAGCGGTCGGCGGCACTCGACGATTCCTCACGGTCGCTCATGGTGCGCAAGGGTCCGGTGATCAGAGCACGCACTGCACCGACATCACCCGGCGCATCGGGAACGACTCGTAGGGCATCCGCCCGCGCCAGCGGTTGTGCGACTCGGCGGAGAGCAGGTACGTCTCAGGATCGGGCTCGGCGCGGCGGATGGCCTCGTCGACGGTGTGCTCCCGGATCCCGTAATGGGCGAGGAAGTCGACGAGCATGGTGCGGTGGTGCTCCGCGCCCGGGCCGGCGCTCACGAAGTCGATCGCGTGCAGCAGTCGCCCGCCGGGACGAAGGTGCAGGCGGCATCCCTCGACGACCTCGCGGATCGCCTCGCGGCCGAGATGCTCGAGCACCGAGATCGAGTAGATCGCGTCGAAGCGGACGTCCTCGAGCTCGGGAAGCCCCGGCCCGAAGCGGGCGGGCACGAAGCGCACCGCCGGCCGGCTCGCGGCGAAGCGGGCCAGATCGGTCGGGCCGTTGCCGGAGCCGTCGTAGGGATCGACGATCGTGCAGCGGTAGCCGAGGTCGGCCAGGCGCCCCGCGACGAGCGGCTCGCCCGCGCCGATCTCGCAGATCGAACCGCCCAGCGGCACCGTGGCGAGCACTGCCTTCACCATCCACGGACGCTGCACGTCCTTGAGATCGCCCGCAGCCACCGCGAGATCGTGCAGATGCTCGAAGCTGTCGACGAAGTCGCGGACCGTCGCGACGGAGATCCCCGTTGGGATCGCACGCGACCGGTAGCGTTCCGAGAGGCTCATCGGGCCGCTCCCAAGGCTTCGGGCGCTGCGCCATGCCACGAAGCGCCGGCCCCGAGCACCTCGCGGCAGAGATCGCCGACCGCGACCGCGGCGGTCTGCCAGGAGAGATGCCGCCGCGCGAACGCGGCCCCCCGCTCGCCGACCCGCCTTCGTTCCTCCGGTCGCTTCGCCCAGTGCACGAAGAATTCGAGAAGGGCCTCCGCCGCCGCGGAACCGAGCACGATCGCCTCGACCACGTCCGCGAGGCGCTCGCCAAGGTTCACCCGCGGAAGCACGACCGCACGGCCCGAGACGAGGAAGTCCGGCAGCTTCGAGGGCACGCGGAAGCGGTTCCACGCATCGGCCCGCCCGGGCTGCACCAGGAAGTCCGCCGCGTGCACGAGCCTCGGCAGCAGCTCCCGATCGACGAAGCCCAGCTCGTGCGCATGCGCCCGCAGCAGGTCCTCGCCATGCTCGGCGAGCGGCACGAAGTCGAGACCGGTCCGGACAAGGCGCATCGGGAGCCCCATCCGATTCGCAAGCGCGACCGCGAGGTACAGGCTTCGGACCTCGGAGACGTTCGACTCGTGGACATTGCCGGTGTAGACGGCGATCAGCGTCGACTCCGGGATGCCGAGGCGCGACCGCACTGCGTCGCCGGCGTCGGGATCGGGCTCCGCGAAGGCCGGGTCGAACCCCGGCAGGAACACCCGGCGAGGCATCGCTGCCGGCAGCTGCTCGACGAGCGGCTCGATCAGGGCGGTGACGCCGGCGGCCCGCTCGATCAGCGCGAACCCGTGGCGAGGATGGGTCAGATGCTCGGGGACCTCGAGCCCCCGCTCGCCGCGCCGCACGGCGGCGAAGGCCTCCGCGGAGAGGCGCATCTGCTCGCGGAGCAGCAACTCCTCGTTGTCCTCGAGGTGCACCAGGTGCGGAATCGCCCGCGGTGACCGATGCGCGAGCCGCCGCTCGATCGCCACCATGCGTTCGCGTGCGGTCCAGAGATGCAGCAGGTCGGGCGGATCCGCCGCGACGAGCTTCACCGCCTCGTCGAAGCCCGCGACATCGAGGCCGTCCTCGAGCGCCGCATCCTCGACGCGCCGCTCCGGCAGCAGCACGCGGATGCGGAAGCCCTGCTCCGCCAGCGCGAGGGCCAGCGAGCGGACGTGCAGCCCGCTGTTGCAGCCGAGCGGCCCGTGCGAGGCGATCCAGATCGAAGGCGATCCGCTCACGCGATCGCCTCCGCGCGGGCCGGATCGACCGAGTAGTCGAGCCGCTCGAGCGAGCACGCCGCCGGGTAGTAGGGATCGCCGGCCGCGATCGCCTCGCCCCAGGTGTCGAGCAGCAGCAGCCGATCGAGGAAGTCGTACGCGGAGCCGCGGCTCGGGCTCTCGTGGTGATGGAGCCTCGCCTCGGGCGTGCAGACGATCCGCAGCCCCTCGCGGCGGAGCCGCAGGCAGAGATCGACGTCCTGGTAGTGCGTGCCGTACGTCTCTCGGAATCCGCCGATCCGATCGAAGGTCTCGCGGCGGATCGCCAGGCACGCCCCGGTGACCGCCGAGACCTCGCGCGGCGCCGACAGGCTTCCCGCGTAGCCGTCGGAGTCCGCGGGGAAGCCCCGCATGACATGGTCGGCGGTGCCGCGCGGCCCAAGCACCACGCCCGCGTGCTGCACGGTGCCGTCCGGGTAGAGCAGCATCGGCCCCGCGGCGCCGACTCCGTCGTCGAGCAGATGCAGCACCAGATGGTCGAGCCACTGCGGCGTGATCACCTCGGTGTCGTTGTTGAGGAAGACCAGGACCGAACCGGTCGCCGCGGCGGCGCCGGCGTTGCACGCCGCGGAGAAGTTGAATGGCCGATCGAAGGGGACGATCTGTGCCGGGTGGCTTCGCATGACTTCGAGCGCCTGCGGATCGGTCGTGCCGGTGTCGACGAGGACGACCTCGAGATCCGGCCAGCGGGTGCGGCCGTGGATCGAGTCGAGGCAGGACCGCAGGTGGTCGGGCTGATCCTTCGTCGGGATCACGATCGAGACCCGCGGCCGCGCCTCGAGCGTCGGCTCGAGCCGGCACCGATGCGGATGCCGCGGGTCGGGGGACGCCTTGGCCGGCACGCCGAGCCGATCGAGGTGCGCCTGCACGGCGCGGGCCTGCTTCTCGGAGATCCCCTGCTTCGCGTCGCTTGCCGAGGCGAGGCTTCCCTCGATCGCCCGCCAGCGATAGAGCAGCCTCGGCACGTGCACGATGCGGCTGGTGCGCTCGCCGAGCCGCAGCATGAACTCGAAGTCCTGCACGCCGTCGTGCTCGGGCCGGAATCCGCCCACCTCGACCGCGAGGCTGCGGCGGACGACGAGCAGGTGCCCGACGTACATCACGTGCCGAAGATGCGTCGGCGACCAGGAGGGCTTGCGGAACGCCCACACCGGCCAGCCCTTGGCGTCGACGGCGATATTGAACTTGTCCCCGGCGGGCTTGATGGAAGCCTTGAACTTGCCGTCGCGGGTGCTGATGTCGGCGTGCTCCGGCACACCGCCCGCCGCCAGCGCGATGCGGGCATCGAAG
>JBMTTG010000225.1:0-5041 GCA_049449095.1 Phycisphaerales bacterium
CTACGACACCGGCGGCTACAGCCTCAAGGTGAACAACGGCATGAAGGGCATGAAGTACGACAAGTCCGGCGGCTGCGCCGTGCTTGGCGCGATCCGCGCGATCGCGGAGGCGAAGCTGCCGATCCGGGTGACGGCGCTGCTTCCCACCGCCGAGAACATGGTCGCCGGCGACGCGTTCCGCCCCGACGACATCATCACCATGATGAACGGCGTGACCTGCGAGGTCACCAACACCGACGCGGAAGGCCGCCTCGTGCTCGCCGACGCGCTCTGCTGGGCGTGCGAGCGCGTGCGTCCCGATGCGATCGTCGATCTGGCGACGCTGACCGGGGGCGTGGTCACGGCGCTCGGCAACCACTGCGCGGGCTACTTCTGCGAGACGCCGGACCTCGCGCGACGCCTCGAGGAGGCCGCCAACGCCTCGGGCGAGCGCCTCTGGCGGCTGCCGCTCTGGGACGACCATCGCGCTCTCATGCGAAGCCGCGCCGCGGACATCGTCAACAGCGGCGCGAAGCGCGGCGCGCATCCGATCCAGGGGGCCGCGTTCCTCAGCTTCTTCGTGAAGCCCGGCGTGCCGTGGGCCCACATCGACATCGCCGGCGTCTCCGACGACGAGGGCCACGAGATCTACGAGAGCGGGCCGACCGGCTTCGGCACGATGCTCATGCTCGAGCTTGCGAAGGGCTTCGCGGCGGACGCCGCCGTCACGAGCCGGGCGCGAGGTCGAGGCCGCCGCTGAGTTCGCCCGGATCGACGCCGCGCTCGATCATCGAGATCTTGTCGAGGCGGCGCTGATGCCGTCCGCCCTCGAACGGCGTCGCAAGCCACTCCTCGACGATCCGCTTGACGAGGGTCTGCCCGATCAGGTCGGCGGAGAGGCAGAGCACGTTGGCGTCGTTGTGGGAGCGACTGAGGCGAGCGCTGAGTTCGTCGGGCGCCAGCGCCGCGCGGATCCCGGGGATCTTGTTCGCCGCGATGCACATCCCGATGCCGGTGCCGCAGAGCAGGATGCCGCGATCGACCCGTCCCCCGCTCACCGCCTGGCAGACCTGCCACGCGCTGTCGGGGTAGTCGGTGCTGCGCCCGGTCGACTCGCCGAAGAGTTCGACCTCGTGCCCCTCGGGCTTCAGGTGCCCCAGCAGGGCCTGTGCCGCCATGAGTCCGCGATGGTCGCAGCCGACGGCGATCTTCATGACGCAAGCAGATCCGCGAGCCGGGAAGGGATCAGCTCGACGAGCCGATCGGCCAATGCATCGTATCGGTCCTGCCCCTGCCCGATCGGGTCGGGAACATCGCCCGAAGGGTCGAGGGTCTCGATCGCCGCCGCCCCGTCGCGGCCGTCGCCTGGAAGGAGATCCCGCACCGCCTCGGCATGCTGGTCGGTCATCGCAAGCACCAAGTCCGCCTTGCGGATCATCTCGGGCGTCAGTCCCTTGCTTCGCCCTTCGCTCTCGATCCCGAGCCTCGAGAGCGCCCGGAGGGTCTCGGAGGAGATCGGACGCCCATCGGCGGCGAAGACCCCCGCCGAGGCGAAGAAGGTCTCCTTCGGCACCCCCGGGATCCGCCCGGCGGCCGCGAGATGGCGGGCGATCGCCTCGGCCATCGGCGAGCGGCAGGTGTTTCCGGTGCAGACGAAGAGGACCGTCTTCATGGGCGGCCGAGTGTAGCGGTGGGGAATCCTTGTCCCGTCGGCAGCCGAGGTTGTCCGCGTTCGGGCGATCGGTACATTCCGCGTCGAATCGCGACCCTCGGAAGCGCCGAAGGTCGCCTTCCTTCAGCATCGGGGCTCTCGTCGTGGAATTCGTGAGTTTCGCGGAAGCATGGCCGGAGCTCGAGGCGGGCGGGGTGCTGCCCGTCGACGATGCGGTGCCGTTGCCTCCGCCGCCGCCGGCGGTGCTTGCAACGCTCGACTTGGCCCTCGACGAGGTCGCCGCGTGCTATCGGATCGCCGCCTCCGCGGAGGGCCTCGATCTCGCCGCCGAGGAGCGACTGCTGCCCGTCGAGTCGTCGGCGCTCGCGGAGGCGCTCGACCATCTGCTCCACAAGCTGCATCTGGCGCCGGTCGCGGCGATGCCGCGAGCCCGATGGCGGGCGATCCTCGATGCGGGCGGCTTCGCGCTCGCAGAGCATCGTGGTTGGCAGGATCTCGAGGCCGAGGCGACGCTCGTCCTCAACACCCGCGATGTCCTCGTGTGCGGACCGGCCGATCTCCGGACGCTCCGCACGGTGGTCGAGGCCTTGCTGCTCGATGGGCAGACCCACGACGACGGGCTGGTGGTGATCCCCACCTCCGCCTCGCTGCTTGCGGAGATCCTTCCGGGACCGACGCCGTCGATCCGGATCGAGGTGGCGTCGGCTCCGATGGCGGCTTCGGTGCGCGAACTGCTCGCGGCCGACGCCTGACGCCCCGCGATCGCTGCTATCGCCCCGCCGCGGCGGTTCGGAAGTCGGGGTCCTCGCGGTAGACCTCGCCGCTGTCGAGGAACATCTCCGGGCATCGCGTGCACTGCAGGACCACCGTCGGACGGGGATCGATCGGCGGTTCGAGGGCCGGATCGGTCGATCGCCGGACCGGCGTGCGGACGATCTCGCCGCCGCAGCACGGGCAGGCGTCCTTTCGCAGCGACGGACGGGCAAAGGCCCGCTCGGTGAGGCCCAGCAGTTCCGAGCCCATCCACACCACCACCAGGAGCAGGATCGAGCCGAGCAGCACGACCACCGAGGCGACCGGCAGCAGGAACACGAACGCCAGCGCCGCGAGGAAGAGCAGTCCGAAGATCGCCAACGCGACGAAGCCGTAGCTGCCGCGGATCGCTCGCAGGATTCGATAGATCATCGTGGGGGCTGACCGCTCGACGTACCGGGACTTGGGGGGGATCGACGCCAAGCGTAGCCTTCGCCCGCCGGCCTCGCGGGAGTCGCCGAATCCTCGCCAACCGCGATCGGAAGGATTCGCGCGTCCCGTTGCCGCTGGAGCCTGCCGGTACACTCCCCCGATTCTTCGGGAGAAGCTCATGAAGATCGTCTGCGACCGCTCCGCCCTCGTCGACAGCCTGGCCCTCGCCCGTGGCGTCGTCGCCTCGCGAAGCCCCACGCCCGTGCTCACCTGCCTCAAGCTGGCGGCGGGCGATCAGGGGCTCTCGATCACCGGCACCGACGGCGAGGCGGGACTCGTCCTCGGCGTGGGGTCGGTCGAGGTGCGCGAGCCGGGCGAGTGCCTCGTGCCCGCCGACAAGTTCGATCAGGTCGTGCGCTCCCTCGACGGCGACGACACCGTCACCCTCGAGACCGAGCGGACCATGCTGCATGTCCGCGGCTCCGCGAGCCACTTCAAGATCTTCGGCTACGAGGTCGGCGACTTTCCCGGCGTGCGTCCCTTCCCGCACGATGTCGCGGGCTTCGCGATCGACGCAGGCAGCCTCAAGAAGATGATCGGCCGCACCCTCTTCGCCACCGCGGTCGAGAACAGCCGCTACGCGATCAGCGGCGTGCTGCTCGAGCGGCAGGGCAAGAAGCTCCGCATGGTCGCCACCGATGGACGTCGCCTCGCGCTCGCCCGCGGGGAGTGCCGCGGCGAGGACGGCGACTTCAACGCGATCGTCCCCGGCAAGACCCTCAACGTGCTCGGCCGCCTGCTCGTCGATCCGGAGGAGTCGGTGCAGGTCGTGCGGCAAGGCTCCCTGATCTGGTTCCGGGTCGGCGACGGCCCCGACGCGGCGTGCCTCTCGTCGAGCCTCGTCGAGGGCGTCTTCCCGCCCTTCGAGGACGTCATTCCGAAGGACCACGACAAGCGGGTCACCTTCGACATCGCCGAACTGGCCGGCGCCGTGCGTCGCGCGGCCCTGCTCACCAACGAGGAGAGCCGCGGCGTGCGGCTCGCGTTCTCGGACCGCAAACTCACCTTGACGAGCCGGGCCCCCGAGATGGGCGAGGCGGAGATCAACGTCGACCTCGAGAAGTACGAGGGCGAACCGCTCGAGATCGGCTTCAACCCCGCCCAGCTCACCGACGCCCTCAAGGTGATCGACGGGAACGAGGTGATCATGGAGCTCAAGAGCGCCAACAAGCCCGGCGTGATCCGCAGCGGAAGCGACTTCACCTACGTGGTGATGCCGATGACCCTCGGATGACCTCGATCCTCCGGGGGACGGCCGGATCGGGGTTCCGCTGAAGGCACCCCTGCCGGGTGGTCGACCTACTCTCGCGTCTTCGCGCCCTCGAAGCGTCGTCCCGTCGCCTGGGGCGGTGTGCGCTCTCCGAACGGAGCCCCCTGTGACCAACGACTCCGCCGTCTCGCTTCCCATCCAAGCCAAGGTCCAGCCTCGGCAGCTCTTCTGGAACATCCTGTACGCGGTCCTCTGCACGGGGCTCGCGCTCTGGGGCGCGTGGGACTACTTCGTCACCATCCCGCAGGCCGAAGCCGACTTCGCGCGGTTCAGCGAAGCGCAGAAGACGATGGAGGAACTCGCGGCGGTCGCGGAGACCCGCACGCTGCAGGCGAGCGAGACCGAGACGTTCCTGGCCGCCGAAGCGGTCACCAAGGAGTTCAAGGAGCCGCCGGTGCCGCCGGCCGCCTACGACCGCGCGGTGCAGTTGTGGCTCTACATCGTCGGGTGCGGCGTGCTCGGCACCCCCTTCTTCGTCTGGAACCTCATCGTGCTTCCGCGGACCGCCGCGAAGTGGCGGCTCAACGAGGACGGCTCGCTGGAGACGCCCGAGGGCGCGATCCCCGCGGACCAGATCGCGAACCTCGACATGAGCCGCTGGATGGCGAAGTCGATCGCGACGGTCGAGACGAGCGACGGCCGCTCGATCAAGCTCGACGACTACAAGTTCCGGGGCATGGACCTGATCATCGGCGCCCTCGCCCAGCGATTCGCTCCTGGCGAGTGGACGCCCGAGGCGAAGCCGATCCCGAAGCCCGAGGTCGTCGCCGACGCGCCGCCGCGCGACGAGGACGGCGAGATCGCGGCGAGCGAGGCGGACGCGCCGCCGCGGTGACGTGGGTTGAGGTGTGACGGAACGTGTTGTTGGCGCCGTC
>JBMTTG010000226.1:0-5010 GCA_049449095.1 Phycisphaerales bacterium
CGCCGACGGTCAGGTAGGACGCGAGGCGTCCGGCATTGGCGAGGGGGGTGGTGGGCCGGGTGTCGGGCATGGTTTCTTCCTCTACCTTCTGATCTTGAACGAGACGATCGCGGGCGAGCAAACGTTGCGAGGCGCGTCGGATCCCTCGAACGGACGCTTCTTATAGATCACCGCCGACGCGTCAAGGTCGCAAGGTCGCGGCAAGGCCCTAGATAGTGTTCACCGTGAACACTTTTTGACGGGCGGCGATCCGGGCTTCGGCTCGCCGGCGCGCCGCGAGCGCGGCGGACCGGTTGGCCAATCTCCGGAGGTCGTCGGCTGCCCGGCTCCGATCCGGCGATGGGTCAGCACGGCCCGCGAGTCTGGATGCGACGCGCCACGCGACGAACCACCCGAGAACGCTTCCGAGTCCGCTAGGGCTGCGGTTCGATCCTCGCGTTCCGCGGACTCCGCCGTCGTGCGGACGCGTGCGTGAGCGGTTCGCGAAGCGGCAGCCGGAAGCCTGCCCAGAGCAGCGTCGACAACAGCGGATATCGCACCGCGACTCTCCAGCAGCGGAATCGCTCCGGCGGCGGCACTCCCGCGCCGTGCAGAAGCCGATCCGAGCGTTCGAGGATCTCCGCATCGAGGGCGCGGAACCAGGAGAACCCGCTTGGGAGCGAGAACCGGCCTCGCTGCTTCGAGACTGCCGGCTCGATCTCCTCGATCGGCGTCTTGACCGGAAGCTGATACTCCCAGTGTCCCAAGCCGTCACGCGAGGCGAACAGGCCCGCACGAGGAATGGAGGCCAGTTCGATTCGGCGATCGACGAGCAGGTCGAGCATCAGCCACTCGACCGGCAGATTGGCGCCCACATCGAACGTCACCTCGTCGGCATCATGTTCGGCGAACAAGGATCCGGTCGCAGGGGTGATCGCCGCGAAGGTCGCCCGCAGCGAGGGCCCGGTCCCGGGCGAGGCGGCCAGCGACACGCTGCCACCGGGAAAGCGGGCCCCGGGCTCTTCTTCGTTGCTCAGGATCACATGACCGGCGATCGCGGGCGAAGACAGGTCCGGCACCAGCGGGCACCAGTCGCCGGCATCCACCACGGCGCGCGGCCGGCCGGCCGGCACTGCGGCGCTCGGAGGCGGAAACCGCGGGACCAACCGGGTGGGCGGGCCGGGGCGAACACGTCGAAGGTCTTCAAAGACCGTCCACTGGAGAACATCGATCCGACCGGCCGTGGCGGAAGGCGCCATGACGAATCGAGCGATCCGCGCCTTCGCCGACACGCCGAGGATCTCCGCGGTGATCTGAAACGAGGATCGCCGCAGTTCGAGGCGTGCCTTCAGCTCTTGGTCGGAGTCCTGGCCACCCGCCGCCGCGATCCGGACCATCCATTGACGCGCCGGATCAAGCTTCCGCAATTGCTCGGCCTTCGAGACGGCCTCGGCGAGCTGCTGGAGATCGGACTCGGCGGCCCCCCGCGACCGCAGCGCCTTCACGACCGTTTGCCACGCCGGGCGACCAAGCATCGAGTTCAGGCCGGTCGCGGGATCCGAGGCCGAAGCGAGGGTCAGCAGCTTGTAGGTGACGCCTGCTCGCAGATCGAGTTGGCGGGCACAGGACCGGACGGTTCGACCCTGCGGCGGCACCACCGCATCGATGACGCGGGCGAGCGCCGACCTCAGCGAGCCGAACGCCAACTGGAGTTCGTGCAGATAGGACGGATAGTCGTGGAGATTCGGTTGGGACACGAGAGCACTCGCCACCCCGAAGCGTCGAGCGTACCGCCTGCTTCCGGCATTGCGATGCCCCGAGACACGATCTTCAGGCGATGGGGTTCCGCGGACCGCCTCGAAGCGGTCGCCTCGAGTGGAAGCCCGGAGGAGTCCACGCGACGTTGGCACCGCACCACCGGAGGACCTGAGCCAACATCCGGCTGTTCGACGTGCCGTCTTGGGAAGCGACCCGTTCAGTCGCCGACCGGCCCCGACGCATCGCCGCCGCGGTGCCGGAAGAGCGACGGCTTCACGCACGCCGCCACCTCGGGCCCCGGTTGGAACACGCCCGGCAGCAGTTCGGCGAGCTGCGCGATCGTCCCGCTCGGATCGGCGACGAGGTCTGGATACGACACCTCGAGCAGTCGCACCCGATCACTGCGCTTCAGCACGCCGCGAACATGCGCGCTGTGCCGCTGCTGCGCATCGATCAGTTGCGCCCGTTCGGTCCGTGCGGAGCGGCCCCGCCGCGCGAGCATCACCGCCTGCGAGTCCACCACCTGCTCCACCGGGCGGACCATGTAGATGATCGTGTAGCGATGGCGCGTCGGCAGCGCCGGCAGCAGCGCCGAGATCACCTTCACCGCCTTGCCTTCGGCCCGTTCGATGATCGAGGGATCCTTGGGGAGGTTCTTGATCTCCTCCCACTCCCAGTAGCCCTCGGGGTTGTCCTCGTCGGCCGCCCGCTGTTCGTCGGTCATCGGCGCCACGCCGCCGGCGCGGAGGATCTGCATCATCAGCGAGGTGCCGGAACGCGGCAGTCCCGACACGATGATGAACTCCTTCTCCGGCGCTTCGGCTTCCCCTGACGAGGAAGTTGCGCCTTCGTCGCCTGCGGTGGCCGCCGGCGTCTCGGCGGCGCGGACGCGGTCGGCCTCGGCGCGAGCCTCGGCCCGCACGCGGGCCTCGCGACGCACCCGATCGTGGCGTTCGGCGGTGCGCTGCGTCTCGGCGGCGGCGATTCGAATCGCGTCCGCATCGGCGGCCTCGGCCTCCGCGAGACGATTCGATCGGCGAAGGGCCTCGGCGAGACCTCGGTATCCCTCGACGAACCCCGGCTCGAGCGTGATCGCCTTCGTGAAGGCGGTCTCCGCCTCCGCCGGGCGGTCCTGGGCCAGCAGCGCCTGCCCCACCACGAAGTGTCCGAGGGGGTTTCCGAACTGCAGCCCGATCGCGTCGAGGGCGTGTCCGATCGCCTCGTCGGGGCGTCCAAGATGGAGTTCGCTGCGGGCCAGCGTCAGCAGGGCCGGCGCGTGGTCCGCGTCGCGGGCGAGCACTTCGCGCGCCGCCGCCGCCGCCTCGTCCCAGCGCTCGAGGCGAAGGCACGCCTCGGCGAGCATCGCCTGCAGTTCGACCTGATCGGGCGACTGCTCGCGAATGCGCTCGAGGATCGCGACCACACCCTCGGCATCGCCCTTCTGGAGCGCGATCGAGGCGCGGATCAGGTCCGCCTGCTCGGTCCGATCGAAGACGTTCGCCGCCGCGACGATGGTGGCGTCCGCTTCGTCGAGCAGGCCGAGACGCATCTGGCAGGTCGCCAGCATCTGGGCGTAGTCGGTGCGTACGGGGCGGGCGTGGACGCATGCTTCAAGCAGCGGCAGCGCCTCCTCGTACCGGCGTCCGTGCATGCACGCGCGGGCGATGTTCCAGTCGTTCTCGCGGTTGGTCTCCTCGGCGGCGCGGCCGGCGTCGTCGGGAATCTCGTCGATGTAGCCGAGATCCTGGAACTGCTCGAGCAGGGCGCGGTCGGCGTCCTCGCCGAAGGAGACCCGCTCCCGCGGCGGCTCGCCGGGCTTCTCCCAGGTCGGCACCGTCTCGACGGGACGGGGCGGATCGAACGCCTCCTCGAGCACCCGCCCCTCCATGTCGGCGCCGACCGGCAGCCCGAACCAGTGCAGCACGGTCGGGGCCACATCGAGCAGCCGCGCCCCGTACACCGGGTCGCTTCGGCGGAAGCCCGGTCCCGCGGCGGCGATCACGCCCTGCGGCCGGTGCCACACGGTGATGCCCGCCGGCACCCGCGGGGTGAAGCGCGGGCGGAGATGGTCGCTGTGGAAGCCGTGGTCGGAGACGAGCATCACCGCGGCATCGGGACCCGCGAGCTGCATCAGCCGCTGCAGCAGCAGGTCGTGCAGGCGGTAGATGCCGGTGACCACGTGACGGTAGATCTCGAAGTCGGCCTCCGGCACACCGTCCATCCGCGGCGGATGGAAGGGCATGAAGTGGTGGCAGACCTCGTCGATCGCCCGGTAGTAGACCGCGGTGAAGTCCCAGTCCCGATGCTCGGCGAGCAGATGCGTCGCCGCCTCGTGCACCGAGAAGGTCTCGGCGAGATGCTGCCCGAGCGCCGCCAGACGGTGGTCCTTGGTCTGGTCGACCTTGTCCGCCTCGGGCACGAACATGCGGATGATCTCGTCGGGATCGAGGTCGTGAATGCTCACGCGAACCGGCTCGAGCGCCTCGCGGAGCGACTCCGGCCAATAGGTGCCCGGCGGCGAGGGCGGGTAGTCGGCGGGATCCTGTCCCTCCTTCGCCCGCACATGGCAGTACATGTTCGAGACCATGCAGCCGTCGACGTCGCGCTCGCCGTGGGTCGCGAACCACGAGACCACGTGGCTCTTGAGCCCGCGCTCGCCGAGGATCTCCCACAGCGTGCGGGCGCGACGCGTCGCTGCGGAGACCGGCACCACCTTGCCGCTGTGTGGATCGACCTCGGTGAAGCCCGGCACGCGGTGGTGGTAGGCCATCTTGCCGGTGGCGATGCTCGTCCACAGCATCGGCGAGAGCTGCGGTTCGAGCGTGGCGAGGTTGCCGCTGGTGCCCTCCCCGACGAGTCGGGCCATGGCGGGCATCGCCCCGGCGTCCATCAAGGGACGGATGATCTTCCAGTCGGCGGCGTCCCAACCCACCAGCAGCAGGCGACGGCGTGGAGTCATGGGCACGAGAGTCCTTGGGGGCGGCAGAAGCCGCGCTTGGAAGCCGTGTGGCGTTCACTCGGGAGAAGGCGCAACCGCGGCAGATCCCTCGACATCGACCACGACTCGACCGGACCGATTCGAGTCGGGCACGATACGCCAGGTCCCGCTCCCGCCGGAAACGCAACGCGGGCGGGGTGGCGCGATGCGCCGGCCCCGCCCGCGAACGACGTATGGGTGACGACTCAGGCGACGCGGCCGCGCGAGCGGCGTCGGAAGGCGCCGCCGCCGAGGGCCATCAGCGCCATGGCCGAGACGCCGCCGCCGGGAACGGC
>JBMTTG010000227.1:0-4978 GCA_049449095.1 Phycisphaerales bacterium
TGTCGGCGCCATCGCGGAGTGCCTCGAGATCGAGCACCTGCCACGAGCCCGACACCCCACGCACCGCAAGCGCTGGCGCCTTCAGCCGCTGCCAGTCCTGCTCGCTGAAGGCCGCCATCGAGGCCGCGTCGAGCCCGGCGACGGGAAAGGTCAGGCCCGGCCGCGTCAGTTCATGGGTGTAGTCGATGCGCCGATCCCGCAGCCGGCTTCCCTCGTCGCCGAGCGCGACGGTCGTCTCAGGATGCGCCGCGAGCCAGTCCGACCAGCGAGCAAGGCTCACGAACGGGATCGCTCGAAGCTCCTCGCCTTCGATCGGCCCGGCGACGGCACGAAGCCGCATCGGACTCCAGAGACTCGGCGATCCGGCCTCCTTGCGTCGATCCACTCGGTCGTAGAGCAGATGGGCGCTGTCGAGCATCAGCCCGCTCAGCGCGAACTCGCAGGTCCGATCTCCGACCCGCCGATCGAAGACCACCGCCGCATCCGCGAGCGGACTGAACGAGACGGCGATCGGCACGCCGCCGAGCACGTCGTTGACGATCTCGTGCGCCTCGAGCATCGGCACCGGATACGCCCGCGCCTCGCCTCCGATCACCACGCCCACCACGCGAGCGGCGCTCACCACCGGACGCCGTCGATGAGTCCGGTTGTAGTCGGCGATCTCGTCGCCGCGGAGACGCTCCGGCCCGTCGAGCGAGGGCATGAAGTCGCGCGGCTGGCCGGAGACCGCGAAGCCTGGATCGTCGGGCAGCGTTCCCAGTTCGAAGCCGTAGGTTCGCGGATCGCGTCCGTCGCCGAGGGGACGCTCCCGGCCGATCCCCGCCACGAACGCCCAGACGAGCACCGCCGCCGCCGCCGCCACGGTGATGGCGGCTGTCGCGAGCAGGGGCTTGGTCAGCGCCGGTCGAGTCGGCGCCATCGGGTCGCCAGGCAGGTTCACGGCGTCGGCTTCTCGCCCGCGTCTTGAATGGATTCGGGCGAAGGCAGGAACATGCGCCCAGACTGCGCATCGATCTCCACCGCGAGTTCACGCCCCCCGTCGAGCCATGCCCGCGGCGAGATCGGCCCGCGATCGAGCACCATCGCGATCATCAGCAGCGGCAGATAGGCAAGGCTTGCCAGGAACACTCGCCGTGCATCGGCGAGGCTCCGCGTGCGGTAGAGGCGCCACGACTCCACGGTCATCCACGCCGCGAGCGGAACCGAGATCGCGCCGTACCACCAGCCCGCCAGGCCCATCCGCACCCCGAGCAGGCCGAGCGGGACGAGCAGCAGGCTCCCCGCAAGCACCACGAGGCTCGTGATCTCGCCGCCACGATCGACCGCCGGCAGCATCCGGAACCCGCCGCGGTCGTAGTCCTCGCGGTACATCCACGCGAGCGAGAGGAAGTGCGGGAGCTGCCACACGAAGAGGATTGCCCCGAGCAGCCACGCGGCTGCGGGCAGGGCATCGGTCGCTGCGGCCCAGCCGATCATCGGCGGAAGCGCGCCGGTGACCGCCCCCACGAGCGTGTTGAAGGTCGTTCGAGGCTTGAGCGGCGTGTAGACGAGGACGTAGAGCAGCAGGTTCGCCAGCGCGAGACCGGCGGCGAGCATCGTGGTGAACTGCACCAGCGTCGCGACGCCGAGGTAGCCGAGCAGCACGCCGCCGATGAAGACCGGGACTCGACCGACGCGGCCCGCAGGAAGCGGTCGATTCCGCGTGCGGTGCATGCGGGCGTCGCGGGTGATCTCGGCGAGCTGGTTCAGCATGCTCGCGCTCGCGGCCGCGAGTCCCGTGCCGAGCACCGTCCATCCCAAGGTCGCCCAGTCGACCGCGAACGGCGTCGCCACCGCATAGCCCGCCGCCGTCGTCGCGAGGACCAGCGCGGTGAGGCGCGCCTTCGAGAGTTCGGAGAGCGTCCGCACGGCACCGCCCGATCGCGCACGCTCGGACACGGGCGACTCGGGAGCGCCCGAGGCGGAGGAGGTCGCGTCGGCGGGGGAGGCGGTCATGCGGGCGTCGGGGAGCGGTCCATAGTATGACGCCCGGGCGGACCGACCTTGGCGACGAAGGAAACGTCTCGCAACCACCGGACGACCGCCACGAAGCGAACTCGACCATGACCACCATCGCCCCGCCGCCCGAACTCGACACGAGACGATCGACTCGAGAAGTGCCAGCCTCGCTGGGTCGCCCTCGCGCCAGCGGGTCGTTCGCGATCGATCTGGCGCTCGGTTTCGGCGGCACCGTGGCGATGTGGGCGGTCGGCTACGTCTGCATGACGGCGCCGGGGCTCGTGGTGGGGGAGATCCTCTTCGCCCTGACGATCGCCGCGCTCTTCGGCGTCTCGGTCCTCGCCGGTCGGCTCCAGCCCATCGGGTTCGCGCCGACGGCGGGCTGGCAACGCGGCCTGCGGGTCGGGCTCGTCTCGGCGACGGTCAATCTCCTCATCGTCGGCAGCCTCTTCGGCAGCGGCGCCGATCTCGCGACCGCGGCGATGTGGATCGGCGGGCTGTTCCTGGTCTCGGCGGGGTTCGGCGCCGCGGGTGGCGCACTGGGAGGCAAGTTGGCGCCGCTCAAGGGCGAGATCGCGCCGCTTGGACTCTTCGGAGCCGTCGCGGCGTTGGCAGTGTTCCTGCTGCTGATCACCGGCGGCCTCGTGACCGGCATGGAGGCCGGGCTCGCCGTGCCGGACTGGCCGAACTCCTTCGGCCACAACATGCTGCTCTATCCGCTCAGCGAGATGACCGGCGGCATCTACTACGAGCACGCGCACCGCCTCTACGGGATGCTCGTCGGCGTCACGTCGCTCACCTTCCTGCTGCTCGCGTGGCGGCTCGATCGTCGGGCGTCGGTGAGGTTCGTCACGCTGGCGGTCTTCGCGATGGTCTGCGTGCAGGGTCTGCTCGGCGGCCTGCGGGTGACCGGCAATCTCACCATGAGCCAGGATGCCGCGGACCTCGCGCCGAACCTCACGCTCGCCATCGTCCACGGCGTCTTCGGGCAGGTGATCTTCGCGACCTTCTGCGGGCTCGCGGTCGCGACGAGCCGCTCGTGGCGGAACGCCGAGCCGTCGCCGACGCCGGGCGCGGACACCGACCGCTTCCTCTCGGCGGCGCTGCCGTTCGCCTTGATCGGGCAGCTCGTGCTCGGCGCGTGCTACCGGCATCTGCAGGTCCACGGGGACGACGGGCTGCTCCAGCATCCGCTCTGGGCGCTTCACTCGCACATCGCCTTCGGCGTGCTGGTGGCGGCGCTCGCGGTCGCGGTCGGGTTGCGGAGCTGGGGCCGTCACGGCGAGAAGCCGGCGATGCGGCGCCTCGGGCTTGGCCTGATCGCGACGATCTCCCTGCAACTCTTGCTCGGGACCGCCGCGCTGATCGCGGTGTTCGTGCGGCCTGGCGCCGAGATCCCGGTGTGGGAACTCCTTGTCACGAGCGCCCATCAGGCGACCGGCGCGGTGCTGCTTGGGATGTCGACGATGCTCGCGCTCTGGACCCGCCGCCTCGTGGCCGAGTCGCCAGCGCCCTCGGCGATCGCGCAGCCGGCCTGAACCTCAGTCGCCGATCGACATCGCCGGCTTCAGCGCCTCTTCGAGCGCGAGCACCGCATAGACGGTGACGAGTTCGGGACGCCCTTCCTCCCAACGATCGGCCTCGTTGAGCCACGAGCCGTCGTCGCGCTGACGCGAGGCCAGCGCCGCGACGAGTTCCTCGCGCCAGTTTCGCTTCACGCCGTCGGCGGTCTCGATCTCGGGCTGCTGCGCCGCGAGCAGTGCCCTCGCCATCGCGTGCAGGTAGTAGTAGTGGCCCTGAAGTCCGAGTCCGGGGTTCTCGTCGAAGGTCCAGTGCTTGCGGATCCACTCGAAGGCCGCGCGGACTCGCGGGTCCTCGGAGGTCAGGCCCGCGTAGAGCAGGCTCTTGAAGCCCGCGTAGGTCATCGAGCCGTAGCTTCGAAGGCTTCGCGGCGATCCCTCCGGATGGATCTCGCCGTAGCGGCCCTCGCCGGCGGCCTCGCTCGCGAAGCTCTCGCCGCCGTTGGCGGGCGTGTAGACGAAGCCGCCGTCGCCCGAGCCCTGCTGCGCCCAGGGCGCGGGGTTCGCTGCCGGCAGGTTCTGCGTGCGGGAGACGAAGACGAGCGCCCGCTGGATCGCGGGATCGTCCGGGCTGACCCCGGCTTCCTGCAGTGCGTCGAGCATGAACTGCGTGTTGGAGAGATCGGGCCGGCCGTGGCGTCCGTATCCGGCGCCGCCGAACCAGTCCTGAGTCGGCGCGACGCCTTCGCTCTGATCCCACTGATGCTCGCGAAGCCACGCCACGCCCTCGGCAAGCCGATCGGCATGCTCGGTGCGGCCGGCGGTCGCGAGGCCCATCACCACCGCCGACGCCACGTAGTTGCCGATGCCTCCCGCCGCGAGTCCGTCGAAGCCGCCGCCGGCCTCGAGCGATCCCGTCACGAACCGCAGCGCCCGGTCGAGCGCGGCGCGCCGCTCGGGCGTCGCGGGTGCCTGCGCGATCGCCTTCAGGGCGAGGGCGGTGACCGCGACACTCGCGGCGCCCTCCCGAGGCGACTGCTCGGTGGGCGTCACCGCGGCGCCGCGCATCCACGAGCCGTCGGGCCCCTGGCTCGCGAGGAGATAGGCGAGCCCTCGATCGAGCGCTGCGCGGGCCTTCGCGATCGACGCGGCGTCCATCGCGATCTCGGCGTCGTCGTCGGCGATCCGGAAGACCGGCGGTAGCGGTGGGGCGACGAAGCGCGGCAGTGCCGGATCGCCAAGCGAGGTGACCTTCGACGCGTCGATCCGTTCATCGAGCGGCTTCGCCGGCGCGTCGAGCAGGTTGGGCGCGGATGCGGGCGCCGCGGACGGGTCTTGGCCGAGCGAGATGCAAGCGATCGCGATCGGCAGCGCGGACGCGAACAGTCGAAGCGTGTGCATGGGCGGATGGTAGGGGCGCCCCCAACCGGTCCGGACCGGTCGGCGGAATCGCCGGGCGT
>JBMTTG010000228.1:0-4973 GCA_049449095.1 Phycisphaerales bacterium
CGAGATCGAGCACAAGCATCGCGTCATCAGTCCGAATTCTCCCCGTCGCCTCCGTCGTGAGGCGGCGGGGCGCTCGTGCGCTCGAACAACGCGTGGAAGACGTGCCAGTGCTTGGGCTCGCCCTGCGGGCCTCGCCCCGGCCGATCGATCTCCTCGAGGTTGATCACGCTCCACATTGGGCGGCGCTCGTCGCCCAGCAGACGCTCGATCGAGCTCCGATCGTGGAACGTCACGCTGCCGCGCGGCGCGTCGAGCATCAAGGGCTCCCGCTCACCGAAGAACTGCCCGGCGAAGCACCCGCTCGGCAGGACCGACTCGCTGATCTGTCGCCAGAGACGTCCGAACGCCTCGCTTCGGCAGAAGGGCAGCGAGAAGCCTGCGTGCGCCAACGCGTAGCCGCGAGGCGGAAGGACCAGTTCCTCGAACTCGCGGCACTCGAGCGTCAGCCTCGACGCGACCCCGGCCTCCTCGGCCCTCCGACGCGTGAACTCCAGGCACGACCGATGGGCGTCGATGGCATGCACCTGCCAGCCTCGCTGTAGAAGCTCGAGGGTCTCGGTGCCGGCGCCGCATCCGAGATCCACCGCGCGACGGGTCGAATGGCCGCCCACGGAGTCGCCCGCGTGCTGCTGCTTCGCGAGACGATCGATCACCGCCAGCAGCGTCGCGCGGGGAGGCCACTTGGCGCTCGCGTCCAGGAACGCCTTCGCGTCCGCCGCATCGAAGGCTGCTCGCCGGGGCGAAGGCGTCATCGAGGTTTCCGTCGGATGAGGCATCCCGTCAATGGCGGGCGAATATAGTCCGCTCCCCGTTCGGCCTGACCGCTCCCTCCCCATGCCTCCTGCCCTGCGCCTTCACGATCTTCGCTTCGCCTATGCGGGCTCGCTCGCCCTCGAGGTCCCTTCCCTTCGGCTCGAGGCGGGCGAGGAACTTCTTCTCGAGGGAGCGTCGGGCAGCGGCAAGAGCACGTTGCTGCATCTGATCGCCGGGATCCTCGAGCCCACGCGCGGCACGATCGAGATCGCCGGAGAGACCCTGTCGTCGACTCATGGCGCCGCCCGGGATCGACTTCGAGGCCGCCGCGTCGGCATGATCTTCCAGACCTTCAACCTGCTCTCGGGCTTCTCGGCCGCCGAGAACGTCTCGATCGCCATGCTGCTCGCCGGACGCCCCGCGTCCGAGCACCGGCCTCGGGCCGAGTCGCTCCTCGCCTCGCTCGGCGTCGAGGCGATCGATCGTCCGGTCGAGCGACTCAGCGTCGGCCAGCAGCAGCGCGTCGCCGTCGCCCGAGCCCTCGCGGCGAAGCCGGCACTGGTGCTCGCGGACGAGCCGACGGCGAGCCTCGATCCCGACCATGCGGAGCGGGCGGTGTCGCTGATCCGAAACGCATGCCGAGAGGAAGGCGCCGCCCTGCTCCTGACGAGCCACGATCCGGCGATGCGCGAACTGTTCGCCGACCGGGTCGACATCCGCCGATTCGTGCGCGAGGAGACCGCGACATGAGCGATCTCGCGATCGTCCTCCGGAGCCTGCAGACGCGGCTCTTTCAGACGCTCGTCACCGCCGCGACCGTGGCGATCGGCGTGGGGCTGCTGCTGACGCTCCTCTCGATGCGCGAGTCGGGGCGCGACGTCTTCAAGCGCGGCAGCGGCAACGTCGACCTCCTCGTCACCGCCGAACCGGGGGCGCTCGTCTCGGTGCTGAACGGGCTCTTCTATGCGGGCGCGCCGGCCAACCCGATCCCGTGGTCGCGGTTCGTCGAGATTCGCGACGGGTATCCCTGGCAGTGGGCGATCCCGATGCAGCAGGGCGACAACTATCGCGGCTACCCGGTGCTGGCCACGACGAGCGACTTTCTCACCCGCTACGAGCCGGAGCCGGGCGTTCCATGGCGCATGTCCGAAGGACGAGTCTTCGAGTCGCCCTTTGAAGTGGTGGTCGGTGCCGAGGTCGCCCGCGCGACTCGCCTCGGGCTCGGCGATCGGCTCACCGTGACCCATGGAAGCGGCGGATCGCGCGAGGATCACGGTCACAGCCACGACGAGTACGACTACACCGTGGTCGGAATCCTCGAACCGAGCGGCTCGGCGCACGATCGGGCCCTCTTCTCCGATCTCGACAGTTCGTGGGTCCTTCATGCCTTCGATCGGCACGAGCGAGAAGGAAGGCATGTGCACGTGGGCGTCGACGATCTGGAGGAGGTCGATCGCGCCATCACCGGGATCCTGCTCAAGGTTCCTTCCCGTGGCGGGACCTCGGCGGCGCTTCCGCAGCAGTTCGTCCGCCTGCAACGGGAGGGCTTCACGGTCGCCCAGCCCGCGCAGGAGATCGGTCGGCTGCTCGCCATCGTCGGCAACATCGACGGTCTGCTCGTGGCGATGGCGATCGCGGTGCTCCTGGCCAGCGGCGTCGGGATCATGCTCGCGCTCTACAGCTCGATGGATCTTCGCCGGCGGCAGGTCGCGATCCTTCGCGTGCTCGGCGCCAGCGCCGGACGGGTCTTCTCGATCGTGCTGACCGAGAGCGCGCTCATCGGCCTTGGCGGAGCCCTGCTCGGCGTGGGGCTTGCGGCGGCCGGCAGCGCGATCGTCGCGTCGACGCTCGTCGAGCGACTCGGGCTGGTGGTCCCATGGAGCCTCGATGCACGGCTCGCCCTGATCGTGGTGCTCGGCACCACGCTGCTCGCCTCGCTCGCGGGCCTGCTGCCGGCGATGCTCGCCTACCGCACCCACGTCGCCGATCACCTGAAGCCGATCGGCTGACACCGCGGAGCCCCACCCCGTGCGAGCCTTCTGGATTGCCGTGCTCCTGCTGACCGCGATCGCCGCGGCGTGGACCTTCTGGCCGCAGACGCCCGCGGATCGCACCACGCAAGGTGATCCGGTCGCCGTTCGATCACCGGCCCCCGTCGAGCCGACGACACCGGCCGAGAGTCCCGAGCTTGTGAGTCGGCCGACATCCGAGGCCGAACCGGCGGAACCATCCGAGCCAGCCGAGGCGGTCATCCCGACCGGAGCCGTGACCGCTGCCAACGCCGAGGTGGCGACGCCGGTTCCCGCGGCGTCGGAAGCCCCGTCGCAGTCCTCGGAAGCCGCCGAGCCGCTTCCGCTCGGCCTCGAGGCTTCCATCCCGGAGGCGACGATCGTCGCCGGGTCGATCCTGCAAGGCCCCAAGGGCGTGCTCCTCGCCGACGACCGCTTCGAGATCGAAGGCGAGGGAACGCGCGAGAACCCCTATCGCGTGAGTTGGGAACTGCTCGTCAGCGCCGGCGAGAACTACCGCCCGCGGGTCGGGGACCGGGGAATCCCGCAGCGGATCGCGATGCTCGACGGCAAGTGGGTGGCGATCGACGGCTACGTCGCCTTCCCGATGCTCGTGGGCACCACCAGCGAGGCGTTGGTCATGCTCAACCGCTGGGACGGCTGCTGCATCGGCGTGCCGCCGAGCCCGTACGACGCCATCGAAGTGAAGCTCGACCGGCCCGTGGTCCGGACGCAGATGCATGCGATCGACTACGGCGCCGTCGTGGGCGTGCTCGAGGTCGAGCCCTATCTCGTCGACGACTGGCTGGTCGGCCTCTACCTGATGGACGATGCCACGCTGAAGCTCGACCTCTGATCGTCGCGAGGGGGAGCGTAAGTCCTGGCGAACCTGAAGCGTCGGGTCGAAGGAGCCCCGCGCACTGTGTCGCTTGCCAAGCCTCCGGACGCCGCCGCGGACAAGGCGAAGCGGAGCGATTCGGTGGCGAGCCCCCAGTCGACGGCTCGGATGGCCGACTCTGGCAACCGATGCGTCACTTGATCGACGACCACTGACCGAGCATCGACGCGAGGTCGCTCCCCGCCACGCTTCCGTCGCCGTCGACATCCGCGATGGCGTCATCGCTTCCCCATGATCCGAGCAGGATCGCGAGGTCAGCGCCACCAACGATTCCGTCGCCATCGAGATCCGAACGAACCCAGCCGGCGCGTGCCCACAACAAGGCAAGGTCGATGCGGTCCACGTCTGCATCGCCATCGAGATCCGCAGCCTCGCGGCCGGGGACCAGTGGCGCATCGATCCAGGCACCAAGCAGCTCTCGGTCGGCCAGGTCGACGTCGCCATCGCCGTCTAGGTCGCCGAGTCGGCTCTCCGGCAGGATCGTCCAGACCTGATCGGCCGGCAGTCCGGTCAGGCTCCGCTGACCACCGTCGCACGGCCAGACCACCTCGATCTCGTCGGCCATCGCGGCATCGCCGAGGCCGAAGTGCAGGATCGTCTCGTGCTGGGCGAGGTAGCCGTTTCCGCCCACCAGCACCTGGCGCCATTGGGAGCGGACCTGCTTTCGGCCGCCTTGCCGCACGATCGCGGTGGCCCCTACGGCATGCCAGTTGGGGTGCTCTCCGGCGATTCGAAGCCGGATCCAGCGGCGGTCTTCACCGACCTCGTTGATGAACAGCTCGACCGGATGACTGAGGTTGTTCAGCACGACATCGAGATCGCCGTCGAGGTCGAGATCACCATGCGACACCGTGAAGGCGTCTCCATCGTTGCCGGCGAGACCCGAAGTTGCCCCGATGTCGACCATCGGCGCGCCGCCCGAGTTCAGGTACAGCGAGTTTCCCTCGTCCTCGCTGACCACGTACAGATCCTCGTCTCCGTCGTTGTCGAAGTCCCAGAAGGTCGACCCCCAACTCATACGGTCATGTGTGACCGCCCAAGCGTCCTCGCTACGGACGAACTGGCCTGGCATCTCCTGAAGCAGCAGTAGATTCGACCCATCCATCGGCGGCACGTTGCTCGGCGCGTTGGTCACGTGGATGTCGGGCCGAACATCGCCGTCGGGATCACCGATGCCTGCGCTCATCGAGCACATGCCGATGCCGGTTCCGGTCTCTGCAGTGACATCGACGAATCCGCCTTGGACATTCCTCCAGAGCCGATTCGTCTGCGACGCGTTGCCGCGGTCGTTCGCAACGAAGAGGTCCGGCCAG
>JBMTTG010000229.1:0-4918 GCA_049449095.1 Phycisphaerales bacterium
GCCTGCACGCTCGCGATCAGCGGGTGGTCTCGCCTTCTGGAGACGCGACTCGTCGGCAACGCCTCGTCGACCGACTACCCTCCTTGGGCGCTTCGGCGGCTGGGCAGCGCGTCCCCCGCCGATCCGCCGATGCCAACCCGAGGACTCGTCATGCTCGTCAACTTCATGCTGCACCGCGTGTTCGCCGCATGCGTGCTCGCGGGTCTTCCCGCCATCGCAACGCCGCCGGCATGTCCCGAAGCCGACCTCGACGGCAACGGCCTCGTCGACGAGGCGGACCTCGAGATCGTGCACAGCCAGCTGGGTCGCGTCTGCGAACCGCGCATCGGATCGGTCTCGCCGACCCTCGGCGCGACCTCGCACGAGACGACGATCCTCATCGAAGGATCGGCGCTCGGCGATGCCACGAGCGTCACGATCGGCGGCGAGCCGGCCGCCTCCATCGAAGCGGTGTCGCCCACCGCGATCCGCGTGGTCGTCGCCGCCTCCGCGACGCCGGGCGCGAAGGACGTGCTGGTCACCACTCGTGGCGGAACCACGACCCTCGCGGGCGGATTCCGTCACGTCGACGCGAGCCTTCCGTGGGCCGAGACGATCGAGGTCGCGCCCGACCCGAACGTGATCACCGATGCGGCGCATCGCAGCGCGATCGAGGCGACCGGCCTGCCGTGGCGGGTGCGCGATACCGCAACCGGCGTCGAACTGCTGCTCGTTCCGCCCGGCTCCTTCACCATGGGCTCGCCGATCGGTGATCCGCTGGCCTTCCCCGACGAGACGCCCGCCCGCGAAGTGACGATCTCGAAGCCGTTCTATCTCGGGCGCACCGAGATGACCCGCGCCCAGTGGCAGCGGGCCGCGAACGCCTCGACCTCGAACGAAGGCGCCGACGCATCGACCGACACGCTCCCGATCGATGGCGTCTCCTGGAGCGAAGCGGCCACGGTGCTCGCTCGGCACGGGCTTCGCCTGCCGACCGAGGCCGAATGGGAGTACGCGTGCCGCGGCGGCGAGGACGGGCCGATCGACAACCTCTCCAACGTCGCCTGGCACTGGCCGATCTCCGGCGGAAGTTCACAGCCGGTCGCCAGCAAGACTCCCAACGCGCTCGGCTTCCACGACATGATCGGCAACGCCTTCGAGTGGGTCGCCGACTGGTACGGCCCCTACTCCGCCGCGGCGATCATCGATCCGCGCGGCGCGGCGGAGGGCGAGTCGCGGGTCGTGCGCGGCGGCAGCTGGTACTTCCGCACGCTCTGCAGCCCGACGCGTCGCTACGAGTTCGAGCCGGAGACGCAGCGCTCCGACGTGGGCCTTCGCGTCGCCCGCGATCCCTGATCGCGGCGAACGCGCTCAGGTCTCGAGCATCAGGATCGACGTCGGCGCATCCATCGCGAGCGCCAGATGCATCCACGCCTGACCGGGGTATCCCTGCAGCAGCGTCGTGCCGCTCTCGATCCGCTCGGGAAGAGCCGGCGCCGTCGCGAGCGTCGCGAGGCGATGCGCCTGGTCGCGCAGATCGCGCCGATCGAGCATCCTCGCCAGCACCCGAAGCGTCTCGACGCGCCCGGCGGCGCCGCAACAGAGATGGTGGCGGCCGCTGTAGATCCCGCCGGCTGAGACCCGCGCGATCGCCCGCTCGAGATCCTCGCGCAGGAACGGTTCGTCGACATGCCGCAGCACCGCCGCGCGAGCGAGGGCGATGCCGTCGGCACCGGCGCACCAGGCGTCGAAGCCCGAGGGCCTCGGGATCGGATCGCCAGGGCCGGCTCCGCGCAGATCGGGCCAGCCGCCACCGCCTTCGGTCGAGTGCATCGCGTGCTCGACCCGCAGCGCCGCGAGGGCGAGGTCGATGAAGTCCGGTCGGCCGAAGCGCACGCCCGCCTCGACGAGCGCCATCGCGATGCCCGCGCGGCCGTGGCCGAGGCCGTTGAGCGAACGCGAGAACCGCGCGGACTTCCAGCCCATGCCGTCGACCTCGGAGACGTTCGCGACGAGGTGCTCGCCGATCGCGACCACCACGTCGCGGACCTCGACCGCCGGATCCTCGCGCTCGAGCGACATCAGGAGGAGCATGGCGCCGGCGCCGCCGTTGACGACGTCGAGCGAGCGATCGCGCTCGATCGCCCGCGGCGAGATCGACGCCACGATCCGCCGTGCGAGATCGCGGTAGGCGCCGGCGCCCTCGTGCCGGCCGAGCGCCCAGCACGCCGCGAGCAGCCCGCATCGCTCGCCCATCCCCGAGACCGGCTCGAGCTCGAAGATCGACGCGATGCGCCGCGGGTCCTTCCGCATCACCTCCGCATGCCAGCCGACGCTCGCCTTCGCGAGATCGAGCAGATCGCGGCGCCCGAAGCGGCGATACGCCATTTCGAGCAGCAGCGCGATGCCGCCTCGCCCCGAGTAGAGCCCTGGCCGCAGCGCCGTCGGCTTGATCGCACCGGAGGTCGGATCGAGGACCGCGTCGATCCAACTCGCCTGATCGGGGCCGCTTCGAATCGCCGAAGCCTCGAGCCGCTCGAGCATCGCGAGCACGAACGCCTCGATCTCCGCGTCGGTCGCGGCACGCTCGGCGAGCCCGGCGGCGCCCTCCTCGACCCGGCCTTGCCGCACGAGCAGCAGTTCCTGCATCGAGCGATGCGCGGAGACGTAGCTCGACTCGATGAGCCGAACCTGCTGCGCGAGGTCCTCCTCGCCCATCGTCTCGAGCTGCCGCCACGAGGTGTCCGCCGCCGATGCCGCGAGATCCGCCTGCCCGACCGGATGCGGCCGGCACTCGATCGGATCCACGGTGTGGTAGCGGGTCTCCCCCACCCGCGCGACGAAGCACGGCACGTCGCCCCGCAGGGTCGCCTCGCATTCCGCATCGCCGATCGCGTCGATCGTCTCGATGACGCGTTCGGGCAGCGTCTCCCACCGGCTCGAGCCGACCCGAAGCCGCTCGGCGCGGATCCAGCGATCGACCCCTTGGCTTGCGACCGACGCCTCGCAGGTCTCGAACCCGAGCCGCAGGTAGACGTTCGTCGGGCGATTGAGCACACGCCCCCAGGCCGAGGCGATGGCGCCGCCGAGATCGGCGCTCGAGCGCCAGCGATCGCGCAGCGAGAGGATCGCGCGATAGCCGGCGCGGTAGCCCTCGACCACCTCGCCGCGATGGGCCATCGGATCGATCTCGCTCCCGTCGGCGAGCGTCGGTCTCGACTGCACCGCGGGATCGTCGTCGGAGAGCGCTTCGGGCGGCGCGTCCTCCCAACGCGGGAAGTCGCTGTAGGGATGGGTCAGCCGCTGCGACGGCGACGATCCGTCGACGCCTCCGCCGAGCGCCCCGATGTTGCGAAGGCCGCCTCGCCCGTCGCGGCGGGCAAAGACCTGCGGCAGCAGCAGCGTCCGCGTCACCGAGCGGCTCACCAGTTCGACCGCAGGCTCCCGTTGAGTGGCGGGATCCGCCGAGATCGGCTCCCCCACCGTGATCGTCTCGAGGTCGATCGCCACCGCATCCGGGCCGGCCGCGACGAGGTTCTCATAGTGGAAGTCGTTGCCCTGCAGCGCATGCACGAGCGCGAGCGTTGCGCCGGTGCGGCGATGGAAGACCCGGAGTTCCTCGAGATCGCGGCACGGGCGCCGCGGCACGAACTCCATCCAGCCGTGCGTGCCGCGATCGAGCACCCTCGCGGCGCGAAGCCGGAACGCGGGCTCGATCGCGCCGTTGAGCGCCTCGACGATCCGGCACCAGCCCGCGTCGATCGCCATCGAGCGCGGCTTGTAGACCACCGTGCCGTGCTCGAAGCGGCACACCATGACCGCCCGCCCGCCATGGTGGCTGTCGGAGATGCCGCGGCCGCCGGCGACGAGCGATCCGAGCGAGCGCCCGCTCCCGAAGGCGTCCTCGATCGCCGCGCGATCCGCCTCGAGCCGTTCCGCGAACTCGCCAAGCGAGGCGACCCAGAACTCGACGCGGGCCGCAAGCAGCCGCGCGAGCGCCGGATGCCGCCGCATGAACGCGGCCCCGCCTTCGGCGAGCGCCGTCTCGACGACCGCGGCGTAGGTCTCCTGCGGCGGCGGATCCTCGAGCAGCCGAAAGACCTGCTCGTTGGTCGAGTAGGCGGCGGCCCGCGCGTGCTCGAACGCCGCCTCGAGCGTGGCGCTAACGCAGCGCAGGAGGTCCTCGGTCAGGCCTTGACGCTCGGTGCGGAGCACCGCCGCACCGAGGATGCAGTCGACGCATCGACCCACGGCCCCACCGCGTGGGCCAAGCGGGCTGGCCGACGACTCGATTCACCCCGCGCGCCCGGGAGCCGTTCGTCCGGAAGCACCGGCCAGCCTCGATCGTCGCGCTCGACGGGCTGGGCAAGCACGCCCTCGCAAGTCGCCCACCACGCCGGCCACGGCCCGTCGATCCGATCGAGGTCGCCGAGCAGCGTCGGCAACTCCGACTCGGCGACCCCGAGTTGGGCCAGTCGGGTCGCGAACGCGACGTCGTCCGCCCCGATCGACCGACGCCACGCCCGAACCCGCTTCGCCGCGAGCGGCTCGTTCGCGCAAAGGAGGTCAGGACGGCGGCGCAGGATCACGATCCGTTCCGGCACCGTGAGGCTGCCGGCGACGACCGCGGCGGCAAGGTCGTGCCGGACCCCGGCGGCCGAGGCATTCGTGGATCGGTCGTCGGTGCGGTGCATCTTGGCTCGCGGCGCGGGGGAGCCGGGACGGTACCGCCGAGACGAGCGGCTCCGCGCGGAGGCGCGTCTCCTAGAGACACACCCCTCCACTCGAATCGCACCGTACGGCGCGTGCGGCGTAGAACTGCCCGTCTGACGATCCGACGCGAACTTTCGCCGCCGTCGCGCCGAGCATCGCGTTCACGGAGTTGCCATGAAGAACGTCACCGCGATGCTCGCCCCACTCCTTCAGGATCCCGCCTTCA
>JBMTTG010000230.1:0-4900 GCA_049449095.1 Phycisphaerales bacterium
CTCCTTCGCCACCCATCTCGTTGGCGGCGGGGCGGATCTTCGCGTGGTGCAGGAACTGCTCGGGCACGCCGACATTTCGACCACGCAGGTCTACACCCACGTCGACCGCACGCAGCTGCGCGAGGTCGTCAAGCTCTGCCATCCCCGCGAGATGAAGGGACGCATGAAGGTCGCGCCGCGGCATGGACGCGACGAATCGCGAAGCGCCTCGGAGCCGGCGGCATGAGCGCGTCGCGCCTGATTCTCCTCAGCGGCTTCGAGCCCTTCGGCGGAAGCGATCGCAATCCGTCGGCGGAACTCGCGGCGCTGCTCGCCGGCGCCGAGATCGGTCCCTTCCGAATCGAGACGCTGATCCTGCCGGGCATCACCGTCGCCGCGGGCGACCGGATCGAGGAGGCGATCGCACGGCTCGATCCGGAGTTCGTGATCGCCACCGGCGAGGACAGCTCGGCGTCGGCGATCCGGGTCGAGCGCGTCGCGGTCAATCGCCGCGACTTCTCGGCACCCGACAACGCGGGAGCGCTCTGCCGCGGGCTTCCGGTCGTCGAGGGCGGCCCCGACTCGCTCGCAACCCTGCTTCCGACCGCGCGGCTCGTCGCGGCGAGCCTCTCGCGCGGCGTGCCCGCGGAGCCTTCCGACTCCGCAGGCACCTATCTCTGCAACGAGGTCAAGTACCGGCTCCTCCATCGCCTTCGATCGGAGCCGACGCGGCGCGGTGGGTTCATCCATGTTCCGCGGCTGCCGGCGCAAGTCCGCGGATCTCGCGGCGGCACCCCGATGCCGATCGAGCGGACCCTCGAGGGACTGCGGGCGATGATCGAGGCGCTTGCCGAGGCGGACGACGCACCGGAGTCGTTGGCGTAGGATCCCCGCCCCGCGAACGGGATCGATCGGCCCGGTCGCAAGCACTTCGAGACACGTCGAGGGACTCCGATGCACGCGACCTCCATCGCCGGCGACGCCGCTTCCATCACGCTTCCCACGCGTCCCTTCGGTCGCGGCGGACCGCTCGTGGGCGTGCTCGGATTCGGATCGGCCGAGATCGGCTTTCTGGAGACCGGGCAGGCGACGGTCGACTCGCTCGTCGCGTCGCTCGTCGATCGAGGAGTCAACCTGCTCGACACCGCGGCGATGTACCGCGGCAGCGAGGAGGCCCTCGGCACGGCGCTTCGCAACCGCTCGATCGCCCGCGATCGCGTGGTGGTGGTGAGCAAGTGCGGCTCGCCGCCCGGCCGCGAGGGGCTCGACCCCTGGTGCGCCGAGAGCATCCGGCTCTCGATCGAGCGCAGCCTGACGCGGCTGCGGATCGACTGTCTCGACGCGATCCTGCTGCACAGCTGCGATCTCGCGACGCTCGAGAAGGGCGAGGCGATCGGGGCGATCGTCGAGGCCCGCAAGGCCGGACTCGTGAAGCGGGCCGGGTACTCCGGCGACAACGAGGCGGCGGTCTTCGCCGCGAAGCATCCGGAGATCGAGGTGCTCGAGACCTCGCTCAGCATCGCGGACATGGCGAACCTCGACGAGGTGCTCCCGGCCGCCGAGGCGCGGGGCCTCGCGGTGATCGTGAAGCGGCCCGTCGCGAACGCCGCGTGGCGGCGCAACGAGGATCAGGAGGGCATGTACTCGAAGTACGCCGCGCCCTACCACGAGCGGCTCTCGAAGATGGGCCTCGATCCCGCGTCGCTCGGGATCGAAGGACCGGCCGAGCAGGCGTGGCCCGAGCTTGCGCTGCGCTTCGTGCTCTCCTTCACCGGCGTCACGAGTGCGCTCGTCGGAAGCTCGAAGCCCCATCGCGTCGCCGAGAACGCCGCGATCGCCGCGAAGGGGCCGCTTCCCGCCGAGGCGATCGAGGCGATCCGCGCCGCGTTCGCGAAGGCTCGCGGCGGCGAGTCGTGGCCGGGCCTGACCTGATCGCGCGTCGAGCGAACGCCTGCCGAAGGATCGATCCATGAGCCAGACGAACCCGCATCCCATCGTCCGCACCGAGATCGACGGTTCGCTGGCGCGGATCACCCTCGGCGACGTCGCGCGGCGCAACGCGCTCTCCAACGAGATGTTCGACGGCCTCGAGCAGGCGATCGCCAAGGTCGCCCGCGAAGGATGCATCGCGGTCGCCCTCGAAGCGGACGGTCCGGCGTTCTGCGCGGGCTTCGATCTGCGGGCCGCGGTCGAGGAGGTCGCGACGCTCGAGTCCTTCATCGAGCGGCTGAGCCGGCTTGCCCGCGCCCTTCGCCGCCTCGAGGCGGTGACGATCGCGGCGGTGCAGGGACCGGCGCTTGCCGGCGGCGCGGCGCTCGTCGCCTCGTGCGATCTGCTGCTCGTCACTCCGGAGGCCCGAATCGGTTATCCGGCCGTGCGGCTCGGGATCTCGCCCGCGGTGAGCCTGCCGACGCTGCTGCCGACGGTCGGGGCGGGGAAGGCCCGGGCGATGCTGCTTGCCGGCGAGCTGGTCACCGGCCGCGACGCCCTGGCCTCGGGCTGGGCCTCGGGGCTCGCGGAGAATCCCGATTCGCTGCTGGAACTGGTCGAGTCGACGCTGCGAAGACTCGCCTCCTCCGGACCCGAGTCGCTTCGGGCGACCAAGCGATGGCTCGGCGGCGAGGAGGGAACGGATTCCGACGCGGACTTCGACCGCACGATGCAGGCGACCTTGGCGCTCGCCGGCGGCGAGGAGTGCCGAAGCCGGATGAAGGCGGCGCTCGAGGCGACGAGTTCCTCGGCGACCAGCGCCTCCGGAAACCGCCGCGGATGATCGATGCGTGAACTTGGGCGATGGGGCGTTGTCTCAAACCCAGGTCGTGCGAAGAATCGGGATTCCCGCTCGCCGGACCCGTGGAGTGCGTGGCTCGGGGTCGAGCCAGACCGACTTGCAGCAACTTCCCGATCCAGACCTGCGGATCGATCGTCGAGACTCTCTTCACAACGCTCGCCACGAACCTCTCGCCATGAACTCCGCCACCGCGACCTTGCTGCTTGGATCGATGCCGATGGCGTCTCCGGCGGTCGCTGCGCCGGCGATGCCGGCGTGGGCGGTGCTCGCGATGGCGGCCTTCGGCGCGATCTCGCTCACGGTGGTGCTGATCGTGGCGGCCCGGCAGGAGAAGGCTCGCCGGATCGCGGCGTTCGAGGCGTGGGTGCGAAGCGCCATGCCGCACGAGGATGCCGACGAATTCGCGGCGGTACCGTCGGCGCCGCTCTTCCGGGATGGCCGCGGCCGGCCGGCGACCTTGCGTCGCCGCCGCGGCGGCGAGTGGGACACGCCGGTCGTGCCCACGGTCACGGCGCGGCCGGATCGGCCCGAGCGTCATCGCACGCGTCGGATCTGAGCGGGTCCGCGAGGATGCCTCGAACCAAGGAATGGGCGACCGAGATCGCTACGCTCGCAGCATGAGCGGCGGGCGATGCTTCGCAGTCGGCGTGGCGGGTCGCAGCGGAAGCGCGGCTCGCCGGCTGCATCGCGGGAGACTCGCCGGAACGGTCCTGCGCGAGGCGGCGAGTCGCATGTCCCGAAGCGATGCTGAGGTCCGGGAGGCCCACGCATGAGTTCGCGGCGGATCCGAATCCCGCGCATCGAGGAGCGCAAGCCGCCTCCGACGACGCCGATCCGCCCGCCGTCCGGGCCGAAGTCGCTGATCGACTGGGTGCTCGTCTTCACCGGCATCGCGTGGGCGCAGGAAGTTCGACGGCATGCGGCGCGGCGCGTTCGAAGCCGATGGGACCGGGCCCGCGATGCCTGGGTGGTCGCGTCGATCGTGCTCGCGTGGCCGATCGCCTGGCTGCTTGGGCATGTGGTGTTGCGGATCGAGCAGGAGGCGATCGCGGAGGGCGTCGTGTTTCGGCCGCCGTCGCGGCAGGCTGCCGGAACCGAGGCTGGCGCGGCGGGCGCGATCGAGGTGATCGCGGGCTTCGTCGGGCCCGACGCGACGGCGCCGACGGCGAAGGGCACCGTGCTCGCGACCTTCCTCATCGAGCGTTCGATCGATCTCGGCGGCTGGCCGTTCGCGAGTAGGCGCCGCGCGAACACGCCGACCCTTCTGATCTTCGATCACGCGGCGGGCATCGACACCGCGATCGAGAATCCGCAAGGGCACCGGCACCTCGCGCACATCGCCGACGCGCTCGAGCGGCTCGCGGCGGAAGAGGAGGAGGCGAGCGGCGGCAACGACGCGGTCTCCGCGGCCGTCGAGGCGGTGGTCGGGCTGAACGCTCCGGACGAGGCGTCGCCGCGAGCCCGGTTCGAGACGCAGCGATCGTCGCTGCTTGCCAACACGATGATCGCCGGCTCGGCGGCGATGCTGGCCGGCTCGATCGCGATCTCGCTCGTGCAGTTCCTGTCGTGGTTCGTGCGCGGCTCCGCGGAGCGCAGGCGCGAGCGGCTGCGGCGCAAGGGCCGATGCCCCAAGTGCGGCCACGACGTGCGGGCGAACGTGCTGAGTGCCCAGTGCCCGGAGTGTGGGGAGTTGCTGTACTGACGTGTGCTGCGTGGTGGGAACACGCGGGCCACGTCACGCGGTGGTCGCTCGCTTCGCTCGGCGGAGCGCTCACTTGGACGTGATGGACAGGATGGACCGAATGGACCCAAATGGCGAAGCGCTGCACCTGTAGCGTGAGGCTGTCGGTGGAGCATGCACGCTGGTGCTTGGGGCGTGGTCCGCCTGTGGCGGTGATCGCTCGCTTCGCTCGGCGGAGCGCTCACATGGACGTGATGGACAGGATGGACCGAATGGACCCGGAGCGCGAAGCGCTGCACCTTCCAAGGGCTCCGCGGGCAACCCATGCTCTGGCGGGAGTTGAACAAGCAGGGGCGGTATCGCGGTGGTTCGCCGCGAGCCGCGGCGATCCTCGCGCTGGCTGCGTGCGGCATCGCGACGAACGTGCAAGCGGCTCCGCCGGTCTTCAC
>JBMTTG010000231.1:0-4880 GCA_049449095.1 Phycisphaerales bacterium
CCCTCGAAGCTCCGCATGAAGTCGTGGGGCTTCGTCCAGTCGTCCGGGATCGTCTCGCCCGTTTCGACCACGTGTCCCATGCTCGCGAGCCGCGCGGCGAGATCGATCGTCGGATGGGGCTCGACCGAGATCCGCCGACCGTCGAGCACCCGCACCCGCGGTGCATCGAGCGCCTGCTGCAGGTTCATGCCGCGATCGAGCAGGTTGACGAGGATCTGCACCTGACCCTGCGGCTGCATGTTCGCGCCCATGCATCCGAAGCTCATCTCGAGCGCGCCCTGCTCGTCGAGCATCATCGACGGCAGGATCGTGTGCCGCACCCGCTTGTTCGGTCCCGCCGCGTTGGGATGCCCCTCGACGAGCGAGAAGTCGGCGAGCCGGTTGTGCAGGATGATCCCGGTGCCCGGCACGATCATGCCGCTGCCGAAGACGTCCGAGATGCTCGTGATCAGCGACACCGCCATGCGGTTGCGATCGACCACGGTGAAGTAGGTCGTGTCGCCGTAGATGCGTCCGCACGGCGGGTTGTCGCGGGCATGGTCGCGATCGATCTGGGCACGGCGCTGCGAGACGACCTCCGGATCGAGCAGCCGCTCGATCGGGCCCTTCAGGAAGCGCGGGTCCGCGACGTAGGCGGCGGCGTCGGCGAAGGCGAGCTTGATCGCCTCGAGCACGAGGTGGCACGCCTGCACCTCGTCGGCGGCGAAGATCGCCTGGAGATCGAACGCCTCGAGCATCGCGAGCGCCTCGAGCACCACGATGCCCTGGCCGTTGGGCGGCAGTTCGAGGATCGTCTTGCCGCGATAGCGGCCGCGGATCGGGTCGACCCACTCGGCCTGCTTCGCTTCGAAGTCCTTCGCTTCGAGATAGCCGCCGGCCTTCTGCACGAGTTCGACGATGCGGTCGCGGACCTCGCCCGCGTAGAACGCGCTTCGCCCCTCCTGGCCGATCCGTCGCCAGGTTCGAGCGAGATCGGGCTGCCGGAAGATCGATCCTGCTTCGGGCGCGTTGCCGCCGGGAAGGTAGTCGTTCGCGTTGGGGCTGAAGCGCTGCAGCTTGCTCGCGCCCCACGCCCACACGCGGGCGATCTTGAAGCCCACCGGATAGCCATGCTCTGCGTACGAGGCTGCGGGCTCGACGAGATCGGCGAGATCCATCGAGCCGAAGCGCTCGTGCAGCGCGAGGTATCCGTCGAGCGCCCCCGAGACGCTCACCGTCGCGGCGCCGGCCTGCGGCATCGCGTCGCCGTGGTCGCGGCGCACCGCCTCGAGGGTCATGCGCGATCCGGAGTGCCCGCTGCCGTTGAGCCCGACGATCTCGCCCTCGCGATGGACGAGCATGAAGGTGTCGCCGCCGAGGCCGTTCATCATCGGCTCGGTCACGTTCACCATCGCCGCCATCGCGACCGCGGCATCCGCGGCGTTGCCGCCGGCCTTGAGGATGTCGCGACCGACCGCCGCGGCGAGCGCCTGGCTCGAGCAGGCCATGCCGTCGCGGGCGAAGATCGGCGAGCGGGCGTTGCTGAAGGGCTGCATGGGTTCAGGCTCCGACGGGGTTCGACTTGCCGACGATGAGAAGGTCCGCCGGGTACTGCGGGTACTTCGGCAGCGCGGCGTTGGTGGTGCCGAGGGTCGGCGCGACGATGCGGCGCGGGAACGCCGCGAAGCCGCCGGTGTAGCCGATGTCCATGCCGACCGCCCGGTCGAAGAAGACGAGGAAGTGCAGTTCGTCCGACCCGAGGTTCTCGATGTGGTGCGGATAGGCCTTGGGAATGAAGTACATGTCGCCCGGCCCGAACTCGAAGGTGTCGACGCTGCCCGGGCCATCGCCGGGGTTCTTGATCGTCATGCGGCTTCGGCCGGCGAGGCAGTAGCCCATCTCCGCGGTCTCGGGATGCCAGTGCGGCTCCCGCATGCCGGTGCCCTGGATCCGCAGCGAGAACATCGACTGCGTTCGAAGCGCCGGCCAGAGATCGGCGCGGGCGAGCTTCGCCGATCCGTACTCGTTGGCGATCAGCGCCGGCATCGCCTCGACGGGGAACTTGAAGGGATTGGCGTAGTCGGCGCTTGCGGGGATCTCCGCGGCGCCGTCGCAGCGTCCATAGAGGATGTCGCTTGGCGACTGCGTGACCATCGAGACCTCGGAGGCCTTGAGGCCCCAGGTGTTGCCGATCACCTCGGGCTTGAAGCAGCCGACGCTTCCGGAGAGGCCGAAGTCCTCCGGCGACTCGTGCGAGAACGCCGCGACGATCTCGGCGGTCTCCTTCCCGATGTTCTCGATCGAGTGGAACGAGCCCGACGGTGCGAGGTACATCTGGCCCGCGGAGATCCGGAACACGTCGTGCCGGTTGCCGCTCGAGAAGACGGTGACGAGCACCTCGCCCTTCGTGCAGTAGCCGAGCTCGTCGGCGTTGGGATGCCAGTGCGGCTCGCGGAAGCAGCCCGGCTCGATCGAGAGCTTGTAGAGCGACATGCCTTCGAGGGCGGGGAAGTTCGCCTTGGTCGCGGCGAGGCGGGTGCCGCAGGGACCCTGGTCCTGAGGCGCGATCTTCGAGAGCTGCAGGCTGAGGCGCGACATCGGCGTGGTCTCCATGGGGTGCCTGAGGGTTCGGCGAGCTCGTGGCCCGGAATGGGCAGCGGAGTGTGGAGTCAATTCCGGCGCCGTGCAAACGTGCGATCCGGTCCGACCGGGGACCGCGCCTCGCCTCGAAGCCGGGGCCGTCCGACCTGCACAGGCGCACTCGTCACGGAGAGCCCCGAAGCCCGCCCGCCTTGGACCGCGTTCGCAGGGATCTCCCTACACTCGCGGCTCGACCCACAACGCGACCTCGCCGAGGACCCCCCATGAGCGATCCCGCCGCCCGTCTTCAGCCCGTCGACTCGCTGACCATCGACGTCATCACCGACGATGTCAGCGACACCTACGTGACCAAGACCCTCTTCGCGGTCTCGGAGTTCGCGAACATCGCGAAGGCCGGGGCGAAGGTCATCTCCGGCGAGACGCTGCTCGTCGCGAACCTCGGCCTGGGCCTGCGGTTCACCCTCGAGTACGGGGGCCAGAAGCGCCGCATGCTCTTCGACACCGGCCCGGAAGGCGCGATCTTCCTCCGCAACTGCCGCAACCTCGCGATCGACCTCGCCGACATCGAGGCGATCACCATGACCCATGGCCACTGGGACCACATGGGCGCGCTCGCCGACACCGTGAAGGAGATCAAGTCCCGCGGCGGCGACGTGACCGTGCACGTCAACCCGGACATGTTCTACGAGCGGGCGGTCAAGCTGCCGACGGGGCAGATCATCCCCGTCGCCATCGTGCCGAGCCCGGCGGAGCTCGAGGCGCTCGGCGCCAAGGTCGTCAACAACGGCGACCCGCAGCTTCTCTTCGACGACCACGTCTACTACAGCGGCGAGATCCCCCGCATCACGCCCTTCGAGAAGGGCCGCATGGACCATCTCCATCGGCTCACCCCCACCTCGCCGTGGGAGCCCGATCCGCTGCTGATGGACGAGCGCATGGTCGCGATCGACATCAAGGGCCTCGGCATCATGGTCTTCAGCTCGTGCTCGCACGCGGGCATCGTGAACGTCTGCCTCGACATCCGCCGGCTCTTCCCCGATCGTCCGCTCTACGCGGCGATGGGCGGCCTGCACCTCGGCGGCGTCATGGAGAAGATCATTCCCGACACCGTGAAGGGCGTGGGGCAGTTCGGGCTCAAGCAGCTCATCGTCGGCCACTGCACCGGATGGCGTGCGCTCCATGCGCTCGCCAACGCGTACCCGGACATCGTCAGCCAGTCCGCGATCGGCACCACCTACACGCTGTCGGCCGATTCGGTGAAGGTCTCGCCGCAGTGAGCGAGTCGCGGATCCCGGTCACGATCATCACCGGCTTCCTCGGCAGCGGGAAGACGACGCTTCTCAACCACATCCTGAGCGAGCCGCACGGCCGCCGCGTCGCGGTGCTGATCAACGAGTTCGGCGACGTCGACATCGACGGCAGCCTCGTGGTCTCCGCCGACCGCGACATGATGGAGCTGAGCAACGGCTGCATCTGCTGCTCGATGAACGACGGCCTGATCGCGGCGCTCGAGCGGCTGCTCGCCCGCGAGGCGCCCTTCGACTACCTCGTCATCGAGACGACCGGGATCGCCGATCCGGTGCCGGTCGCGACCACCTTCATGCGACCGGAGTTCGCGCCGCGGATGCGGGTCGACTCGATCCTCTCCCTCGCCGACGCGGAGCACTTCGCCCTCGATCGCTTCGAGGATCCCGCAGCGCGAAACCAGATCCGCTACGCCGACGTGGTCCTGCTCAACAAGGGCGATCTCGTCGGGCCGGCGCGGCTCGACGAGGTGGAGGGAACGATCCGCGCGCTCAACCCCCACGCCCGCATCCTGCGGACCGAGCGGTCACGGGTCGCGATGCCGCTGGTGCTCGGGATCGGCGGCTCGCACTTTGCGGAGGTCGAGGCCGAGGCCTCGGCGCACGGTCACGGCCATCGCCACGCGTTCACGAGCATCTCCTTCGCAAGCGATGCCCCGATCGATCCGGAGCGATTCCAGGCGGTGCTCGAATCGCTTCCGGCGGGGGTCTTTCGCGCGAAGGGCTTCCTGCATCTTGCCGGCGTCGAGCCGATCCACGTCTTTCATCTCGTGGGCCGGCGCTTCACGCTCGAGGAGGCGCCCGACGCGGAGCGCCGAACGAGGCTCGTCTTCATCGGCACCGACTTCGATCGCGATGCGCTGCGTGAATCGCTGCGCGGCTGCGAGGCGCAGCCGGTCGGGTGAGCGGGGGTGGGGCGTCCCTTGCGCGATCGAAGTCGCGCGAGTGCGTTCGCGCGCTGGGCCAACTCCTCCCCTGAACGCGAAGCAGTTCAGG
>JBMTTG010000232.1:0-4837 GCA_049449095.1 Phycisphaerales bacterium
TCCATCAAGTCCACCCGTCCACTCTCACGGCTCCGCCCACGTTGCGTGCGGCGCCCCCTCGCCCTCCAGCATGAACCTCGCTCGCCGATGGCCGCTCGCGCGGAGCAGCAGCCAGTCGAACGAGCGCGGCCGGGTCGCGATCACCGCGAAGTTCGCGAGTCCGGGCAGGTCCTCGCCGGGCACCGGCGAGCGGTCGCGCAGACCCTCCGGCAGGTTCGCCGACGGCGACTCGCACGCCGCGCCGGGAGTGCTCGGCGCGAGGTAGCATCGGCGGCTCGAGAGCGACGTGCGCTCCCATCGCTCGAGCGCGATGGGATCCGCCTCCGCGGCGCGATGCACGGTCGCCCTCGCCTGCACCCGCAACTGCACCTGCGCCTGCGGGTCGTAGAAGGTCCACGACACCCGCGGGTCCGCCGCGATCTCCGCAAGCTTCGGGCTTCGCGCATCGGTATGGCAGGCGATCAACGGTGCTGAGCGATCGACCTGACGCAGCACCACCGTCCGCGACGCCGGCCAGCCGTCGGCGCCCGCCGAGGCCAGCACCGGCAGCCGCCACGCATGCCGACGGTCTCGCGTCGCGATCTCAAGGCCGTGCCAGCAGGAGTCGAGGATGTCGGCGAGATTCATGGGTCGATTGTGACCGATCTCGGCAGGAACGACGGAGCCTCGGACGCCCGGATTCCGCAACAAACTCGGGGAGCATCCGAGGAGTCCCCATTCATGCCGCATCGAATCACGCGTGCCATCGTCATCGCCGCCGCCTCGATTCCACTGCTTGCAGGATGCGTCCGGCATCGCACGCCCGCAGACTTTGCCGGCACGTGGACCGGCGAGGCGTGGTGCATCAATGCCAGCGGCGACCCGCACGTGGAGCAGGTGCTCCTGATCGAGGTCGCCGATCAGGGCCACGTCCGAGGCTCGATCGGCTGGAGAAGCCTCGACGGCGACCATGGCCACGACCAGGGCGGCAACGTGGTGTTGTCGCACGAGGAGGAGGTCATCGGTCTCGCAAGCCTGCGCGACGGCACGATCGCCCTCGTCGAGATCGCGGAGAACGGCACGCTGCTCGGCACACTGACGCCCGACGGGCGCCTCGAGCTCCTCAGGACCCAGCCCGGCGAGAAGCCGGTCGTCACCTTCGCGATCCTCTCGCGAAGTGCGCCGACTCGCTGACCATCGCCCCGCTCAGCCCTTCCATACGAAGTCGATCGGCGCGTCGATCTCCGGATGCAGGCTCTTGTGCACCGGGCAGGTCTTCGCCGCGTTCTCGAGATGCGACCGCTGCGGATGATCCGGTGCGAGCGGCACTTCGATGACCGTTCGAAGGCTCGCGATTCGACGCGGCGCGTCCTTCGACATCACCTTCTCGGTGCGGGCGGTCATGCCTTCAAGCGCCAGCCCATGCCGATCCGCGACGATTCCCATGATCGTCATGACGCACACCGGCAGCGCCGCCGCAACGAGATCGGTCGGCGAGAACGCCTCGCCCTTGCCATGGTTGTCGACCGGGGCGTCGGTCAGGATCGTCGACTTCGACGGTCCGTGGTGGGCCTCACAACGGAGGCCGCCGAGATAGCGGGCGGTGACTTCGACCATGGGCGGAGCTCCTGGCCCGCGCCGCGAGCCGCGTGCGGGATCGCCATGGTGTCCGAGGGGACGCGGTTCGACAAGGAGCACGGGGAATCCGGAGCCCAAAGGCTTGTCCTCGCCGCCGCCGATGCCACACTGATTCAACTTCTGGAGCCGCCCATGATCCGCTTGTTCGCACTCGCCTCGATTCCGGTCGCCTTGTTCGCGAGCCTCGGCTTCGCCCAGAGCGCACTCGTCACCTTCGACAACGGCGCCGAGGGCTGGTCCGGACCGCAAGGTCCCGGCGGCACGAGCGGCGTGGTCCCGACGGGTGGCAATCCGGGGGCGAACCTCCGCACGGTCTTCAACAACTTCGGGATCACCTTCATCAACTCGACCAATCCCGCCTTCGTCGGCGACTACACCGCCGCCACGGAGGTGACCATCTCGATCGACGTCAAGGTCGACGAGATCGCCTTCTTCGGGCAGAACGTCTCGCGGCCGTGGCTCGTCGAGATTCGCGACTACGACGGCGCCGTCGGCGGCTATCCGTGGAACAGCGTGTGGTTCAAGTTCGCGGACATCTCCTCGGCCGCGAACGGGAACTGGACGACCTTCAGCGTGACCTTCGATCCGCGCTCGACGTCGCTGCCTCCGGGCTGGGGCGGCACCGGCGCCGAGGATCCCACCACCTACGAGCCGATCCTTCCGCCGGGCGTCACCTTCGCCGACGTGCTCGCGGGCGTCGATGCGATCACCTTCACCACGCTCGAGCCGGGCTACTTCTTCGGCTTCACCGACTTCGATCTCCGCCTCGACAACATCGCGATCGATCGAATCGCGACGAACCCCGCCGACCTCAACGGGGACGGCGTCGTCAATGGCGCCGATCTGTCGATCCTGCTCGCGGCGTGGGGCGCCTGCCCGCCCAAGGCGGCCTGCCCCGCCGATCTCGACGGCAACGGCGTCGTCGACGGCGCCGATCTCGCGACGCTGCTCGCGGCCTGGGGCTGAGCCGCCCGCGGCTTCACACGCCGAACGGGAAGGTCTCGGGATCACCCGCGACGACGGGCACCGGCAACGGTGCGACCGCTCTGGTCTCGTCGAACCACAGGTACTCGTCGAACTGCCGCGGCAGCGAACTCGAGAAGTAGTGGCTCGGCAGCTCGGTGTCGGGGCGATAGATGACGCCGATCGCGCGGGCGAGCCTCGGCGAGAGCAGCTGCATGCGAAGCTCCTCCGAACGCGGCTCGCGGAGCGGCAGCACGAACATCGGCACGCCGCTGTCGTGGCAGACCCGCTCGTAACTGTCCTCGTGCGAGTCCCTGACCCGCATGATCTCGACCGGATCGCCCCAGTTGTGCGCCGCGGCGACCGTGCCGCAGTGCGTGCCGAAGCCGACCAGCCGCGCGGCGGCGCCCCAGTGCTGCCGGCAGAGCTCGCCGAGATTCGTCTCGCCACGCAGTCCCATCTCGGTCGCCGAGGCGTCGCCGACGTGCGAGTTGTGCGCCCAGACCACCGCCTTCGCGTGCGGGCCGCGGTGGCGCAGGACCGACTCGAGCGTCGCGAACATGTGGCGATCGCGGAGATTCCAGCTCTCCGCCGCGGAGAGGTACATCGCGCGGTAGTACGCCTCGGCGTGCTTGACCACCTCGGCGTTGCGGGCCGCGTCGAACCACGCCTCGGGATCGCGCTGGGCGTACTCGATCCGCCGCGCGAGCAGGTCGCGCAGGATCGCGATCGCCTCGGCCTCGCAGCCCTCGAGCCTTCCCGCCGAGACCGCGCGGCCGTAGGTCGCCGGATCCTGCTCCCACGGCGAGAAGCAGGCGTAGCGCACCCGCGCGGTCTCCGCCGCCACCGGATCGGTGCGATCGAGGTAGTCGAGCACTGCGCCGATCGAGTTGTTGAGGCTGTAGAGATCGAGCCCATGCAGGCTCGCCCGCTCGCCGCGATGCTCGACCGCGCGGTTGCGGTCGGCGAGCCACGCGACGAACGCCCGCATCTCCTCGTTCCGCCACATCCACTGCGGAAACCGTGCAAACGCCTGTTCGCGAAGCTCGCGGTCCGGTCCGCCGCGCACCCGTCGATCGAGGACCGCGACATCCGGCCAGTCGCCCTCGAGGCCCACCGCGAGGAAGCCGTGCCGTTCGATCAGCTCGCGGGTGATCCTCGCCCGCATCCGATAGAACTCGCTCGTCCCATGCGTCGCCTCGCCGAGGAGCACCACCTTCGCCTCGGCGAGCCGCCCGATCAGTCGCTCGATCGATCCGCGCTCGAGATCCTCGATCGGCTCGCAGTGCTCCGCGACCATCGCAGCAAGATGCTCCCGCTGCGTGCCTCGCAGACGCTGCGGCGGCGCGGCGCGCCGCGAAGGCAGCGGCGTGCCGTCCGCCGCCCAGCCCTCGGTGCCGATGAGCGGAACGAACTGCACGCGACCAAGCGACTCGCGATCGAAGTGGCCTTCGCTCGTGCGCACCACCCGCAGCAGTTCCTGCGAGCGCGGCTCGCGTCCGACCGGGATCACCAGGCGGCCGCCGTCGGCGAGCTGCTCGAGCAGGCTCTCCGGCACCTCCGGGCCGCCCGCCGAGACGATGATCGCGTCGTAGGGCGCGTGCTCCGGCAGGCCGAGCGTGCCGTCGCCCCACACCACGCGCACATTGCCGTAGCCGAGCGCCTCCATTCGCTCGCGAGCAAGCGCCGCCAGCGTCTCGTGCCGCTCGATCGCATGCACCTCGCGAGCGATCCGGCCAAGCACCGCCGAGGCGTAGCCCGATCCGGCGCCCACCTCGAGCACCCGATCGCCGGGACGGACCCGTGCGGCCTCGATCATCGCGGCGACGATATAGGGCTGCGAGATCGTCTGCCCCGCCTCGATCGGCAGCGGCGTGTCGTCGTAGGCGAACTCCCGCATCGAGCCCTCGACGAACACCTCGCGCGGCACCGTGCGCATCGCGTCGAGCACTCGATCGTCGCGCACGCCCCGCGAGGCGATCTGCGTCTCCACCATCTCCAGCCGGCGTCGTGCGAGCTCTTCCATGCCGCGACGCTAGCGGGCGCAAGCCGACCGCCACGACGGAAGGCGGCGGGTCGAACACCTCAAGCCTCGAAGACCTCAAGACTCGAAGCCCTCAGGAATCCGCGACGACCTCAAGCCCCGTTCACGATCCCCAGATCGCCCGCGCCGCCCCGAGATAGAGCGGGATGCCGACCACCACGTTGAACGGGAAGGTCACCGCGAGCGAGAGCCCGATGTAGATCGAGGGGTCGG
>JBMTTG010000233.1:0-4807 GCA_049449095.1 Phycisphaerales bacterium
TCATCAGGCTCTCGCCCTCGACGAAGCCGAAGCTGATGTTGGTCAGATGCGGCAGCCGGCGATCGGCGTGCCCGTTCACCGCGACCACGTCGAGCCGCTTCATCAGCTCGGTCTCGAGCTTCCGGCGAAGCTTGAGCAGCCGCGCCCCGTCGGAGTCCATCTCGGACTGGCAGAGTTCGCAGGCCTTTCCGAAGCCGACGATCCCGCTGACGTTGAGGGTGCCCGACCGCATGCCGCGCTCGTGCCCGCCGCCGTCGATCATCGCCTCAAGGCGAACGCGCGGCTTGCGTCGACGGACGTAGAGGGCGCCGACGCCCTTGGGGCCGTAGATCTTGTGCCCGGACCAGCTGAGGAGATCGATGTGGTCGCGCTCGACGTCGGTCGGCATCTTGCCGACCCACTGCGTGGCGTCGGTGTGGAAGATCACCTCCCGATCGTGGCAGAGCTTGCCGATCTCGGGCACCTCGTTGACGGTGCCGATCTCGTTGTTGGCCCACATGATCGAGACGAGGATCGTGTCGGGCCGCATCGCGGACTCGATCGCCTTGGCGGTGATGATCCCGTCGCTGCCCGGCTCGAGGAAGGTGACGTCGAAGCCCTCGCGCTGCAGACGCTTGCACGGGTCGAGCACCGCCTTGTGCTCGTGGATCGCGGTGATGATGTGGCCCCGGCCGGTCGTGCCTTCGGGGCCGCGGGCGTACATCCGGGCAGCACCCTTGATCGCGAGGTTGTTGCTCTCGGTCGCCCCGGAGGTCCAGATGATCTCCTTGGGGTTCGCACCGATCAGGCTCGCAGCCTGCTCGCGGGCATGGTCGACGGCGTCCTCGGCCTGCCAACCGAAGCTGTGGTTCCGGCTCGAGGAGTTGCCGTACATCTCGGTGAAGTAGGGAAGCATCGCCTCCACGACCCGCGGATCGCACCGCGTGGTCGAGGCGTTGTCCATATAGATCGGGGGCTTGGCGGGAATCGAACCCTTGGCCATCGAGGGCTCCTCCAGATGAGAACCAGTCGCAGTTTGTGTCGAGCCACGCAGTGTAGGCGAGACCCCCCACTGCGGAAAGAGGGTCGGTGATCGCTTCGCCGCGACCCCGCACCCGGATGATCGCCGGGCTCAAACCCGGCACAAACGCCCGCAACCGCCCTTGATCGATCGAAGAACGGGATCCCGCATCCCTGGGGGCGATCTCAACAGCGCTCGCGTCCGTGTTCCGGTGGTGCACCTCGGTCGCGGACGCCCCCTTCGCTCCACCGCATGCCGCGCGACGCGGCCTCGCCTCGGATCGTGCTCACGGAAGCATGGCGTCGGGAGCGATCTCACTCGGGGGACGACGGATCCCGTTCGGAGGACCAGATCGCCCTGAGCAGCGGCTCGAGGATCTCTCGATCATCGAATCGCTGGACGCCCGGGAAGTTCTCGCCGAAGCGGACCACGACGAGACCATCGTCCGGCAAGACATGGAGACGCTGCTTCCCGAGGCCCGCCGCCATCCAGATCCGGAGCGCCGGTTCGGAGTCGCGGTCACCCTCGCCGTCGGGGACCTGGCTCATCTGTCGTTGCAGCCCTCGTGCGAGAAGACGCTCGCCGATCGTCCCGTCGGCCACCTCCGCCACCTCCATCGCGTCCACGCGGGGCAGCCACCAGGTCAATCCGTACGCGGGGTTGGCGGCACTCGGCTCGAAGCAGCGCCGGAGTTCAGCCTCGTCGATCACCACCACGTCGATGCCCGACTCTCCGCCGACGCGGCCTTGGCGACGCACGAACTCGCCGAATCGGGCCCACTCCCGCGCGGTCAATCGAGCGCCGCCGGGCAGGTTGAGGTTGCCCGCGCGATCGCGGCCCCAGCCGCGCGAGACGCCGCCGAGCCCGATCGGCGCGAGCACGCGGCGATCGAGGTACGCCTCGAGCGACTCGTCTTCGAGCCGGCCCTCGCGCCGCGCGTTGTCGAGCACGCGCTCGAGCATCTCGCCGAAGGCGAAGAAGTGGCTCGGCCCGTAGCGGAACCGCGTTCCCGGCTCGTCCCGCATCGGCACGCCGATGCTTGCCGCGAACTTGTCCATCGCTCGCTCGCCGCTGGCCGCCGCGCCTCGGCGCAGGCCGCGATCGGCGCCGATCGATCGGCCGATCAGGCCTCGTCCTCCGCTGCCGAGGACCGCGTCGGCGGGATCAAGCCCGCTCGAGAGGTCGAGCAGTTGACGCACGGTGATCCTCGACTTCCGCGGATCGTCGCGCCATTCCTCGATCACCGAAGAGACCGGCTGCTCCCACGTGATGAGGCCATCCTCCACCGCCGCCGCCGCGAGCACGCCGACGAAGCTCTTGGTGCCGCTTGCGAGGGGATGGCGACGCGAGGCGTTCCAACCCTCCTCGTATCGCTCGAAGACGATCTCGCCGTCGAGCATCACCAGCAGGGCATGGCCGCCGAAGCGCTTCGAGTACGACGATGCCGACTCCGCCGCCAAGCCCAGTCTCGCGAGGCGGTCGCGCGGCTCCGGAAGGATCCCGACCGGATCCTCGAGACCGGCCGCCATCGACGGTTCCATCGAGGCGGATCGCTCCGGAGGCGGCATCGGCGCCGCGGCCACTTGGCCATCCGTCGCCGCAACATGCGACCGCGCCCCATCGCCGCATGCGAGCGGAGCCGACAGCCAGATGGCGATTGCCACTCGCAGCGCCACTCGCAGATCGATCGGCGAGGTCTCGATCATGGCTCCGCAACGAGACGCGTCGATCGCCATTTCGGCCATCCCCCGATCTTGATCGAAGTTCCGATCAGCGCTCCGCGAGCCGCCAGGTGATGAGCAGCGAGGAGTGCATCGGCGGCCACGGAACGACCACCCGGTACGCGCGGAACTTCGACAGAGGCGCGCCGATCGTCTCCGCGCCGAGCTTGAGCAGGGCGTCGTAGGGCGCCCGGACGTCGACGAGGGCCTGCGGCAACCGGAGCGAACCGGTCTCGCTGCAGTCGCCTTCGAGGGGAAGACGGTGGTTCTCGTGCCAGGCGGTCGCGCGAGAATGGTCGGCGGCATGGCCGTAGAGCGACGCCGCCGGCTCGCTTCCAAGCGGCAGGTCGCGATGGATCAGCACGTCGAAGACGACCGTTTCGACCGGCATCGCCGTCGGCATCCGCAGTTCCGCATGGGTGTCGCTGCCATGGACGAAGGGCGATGCCACGCGACGCGAGCACTCCGCGAACGCGACCCGCAGCGGACCGAGCCGTCGTCGGCTTCGGCGCACGAACTCGAAGCAGTCCGGGCGCCGCGGGTCGGACGCCGGACCGACGCGGACCTCCTCCGGATCGATCGCCTCGGACGAGAGCGCGGGGACCATCGGCGCCAGATCGCCCGGCATCAGATCGCCGCCGAGCCGCGTCCCAGAGACCTCCGCCTGGTGGGTCCGGATGCGGTGATAGAAGGGAAACGGCGGTCCGGGCCGAGTGCGATCGAGCCCTTCGAAGATCGTGAGCGCCGCGAGATCGACCATCGACTCGCCGGGCTCGGTCGATGGCGCGACGAGAAACGCGCCGATCCTCGCCTTGGCGTGGACGCCGTAGATCTGCTTCGAGGCGGTGAAGGCCGAACGCCGCGAGCGGAGCATGGCGCGGCGCTCCGCGGCGGACTCGAGCGAGCCGGACCCGATCGCCCGCAGCGCCGCGGGATCGAGCCGCTCTTCGGAGATGCGGGTCGCCAACGCCGACACCGCCGTGCGCAGCGTCGCGATCGCCTCCGCCTCGCACCGTCCGGTCTGCTCGAGGGCTTCGAAGACGAGTGCCCAGCCGTTGTCGCCCGGAAGCGCCCGCAACAGCGACGGAAGGTCGGCGGAGTTCGCGACCGCATAGGCCTTCCAGGCGAGGTTCCTTCGCAGCCCCAGGGCGCGACCGCATCCACGGGCGCCCGTTCCCGGAAGCAGCGCCGCCTCGAAGCATCGCCGCAGGGCGGAGCGGACCGCCTCGGCAAGCTGCCCGACATCCTGCAGCAGGGCCTCGTAGGAGTCGTCGGTGAGGAGCGGGTCGGAAGCGGTGTCGATCATGGAATCGTGAATTGGATGGCGCAAGGCGTCGGGATGCGGAGCGGCGATCCATCCGCGGAACTTGAGCGTTGGACGTCCCGCATCGCCGCAGACGCCACCGGGGCGACTCGACCCGTCGACGGCACGCTAGACGAAGCGGTTTGATCGGACGAGCGGCGCCCTGCGGATCAGAAGTCCGGCCGCCGAGTGTCCCCGGCGATCACCCGCGTGCCTCGCACGATTCGATCGCGGCGATAAGCGTCGGCACGTACGTGTAGACGGGGCCGCCGCCCATCATGACCGCGACGCCGGCGAGTTCGTGCAGCTGCTCGCGGGTTGCGCCGAGCTTCAGACACTTCTCGACGTGGGCGAGGATGCACGGCTCGCATCGCATCGCGAGGCCGATGCCCAGCGCAATCAACTCCTTCTGAAGCGCCGAGAGCGAACCCTCCTTCATGGCGGCCCCGAAGAGTCCGGCGAATCCGCGGGCGGCATCCGGGCATGCCTGCTTCATGTGGTTCATGGTGGCGGGCCAGGCCTCGTACCAGCGGGTGGCCGAGTCGACGGTGTGCGGCGTGCTCATGGCGGAATCTCCCTGCAGCGACTCGACCTCGGGCAAGGAGTCGTCGAGCCGCCGCCGGCGAAAGGCTGCGAGCCGGTTCGACTCCCTCGGGTTCCCGAGGCGGGCGGATCGATCGCGAGGATCGCGGGCGGCTTCGCGCCGACCGCATGGCACAATCGCCCGTTCGCCGCACGGACGCGGCGATCCGAGTTGCATGGAGGTCGCCTTGGAATCGAAGA
>JBMTTG010000234.1:0-4747 GCA_049449095.1 Phycisphaerales bacterium
CATGGGGTTTCGCGCCGAGCATCCCGATCCGGATCGCGTGCGGTCGATGCTCGCAGCGATCGACGGCGAGATGCGGGTCGATCGGGGAGCCCTGCCGCGGCTCGTCGCGGAGATCCGGCGAGCGGACGGGGCGCTGGTCGAACTCTGACGTTCACGGACGGTACGCCCCTAGGCGCCCCGACGGGCTCCCGCGGCGGGCGCTCGCGGCGGGGACTATCGTGCGGCGGTGGAACCGAGCGCACGCTTCGACGTCGTGGTTCTGGGCCTTGGCGGCATGGGGCTCGCCGCGTGCCGATCGCTCGCACGGCGCGGCGCGCGAGTGCTCGGACTCGAACGCCATCCGCTGGTCCATCGTCTTGGAAGCAGCCACGGCGGGACCCGCGTCGTTCGCCTGGCGTACTTCGAGCATGCCGACTACGTGCCGCTGCTGCGCCGGTCCTTCGAAGGCTTCGAGGCGCTCGAGCAGGAGACCGGCGAGCGGCTGCTCGAGCGGTGCGGCGTCGCGATCCTGGGCCGGCAGGACTCGTCGCTGATCGCCGCGAGCGCCGAGTCCGCCGCCACGCATGGGATCCCGGTCGAGATCCTCGAAGGCGACGCGCTCCGTCAGCGACTGCCGCAGTTCTTCGCCGAGGCGGCCGAGGACCCGCATCGCGGCATCCTCGAACCCGGCGCGGGATTCGTTCGATGCGAGCGCACCCTGCACGCCCTCGCCGCCGCGGCTCGACGCGACGGGGCGATCCTGCGCGATCGCGTCGAGGTGGGAGGCTGGCGAGCCCGACGCGAGGGAATCGAGATCGCGCTTCGCCAGCCGGAAGGGGAGGCGGTGGAGACGCTGCTCGCCGATCGCCTCGTGATCGCGGCAGGACCGTGGAGTTCGTCGCTGCTTGCGCCGATGGGCGGGCCTGCCTTTCCCGTCGAGTTCGTCGTGACCCGGCAGGTGCAGGGGTGGATTCGCCCGGAGCGCCCCGATCTCGCCATTCCGACGGCCCTGCCGGCATGGCTCGTCGATCGCGGCGAAGGACGAGGCCCGCTCTACGGCGTGCCGGTCGATCCGCACGCCACGCCGGCCGATCCCGGACACGCGATGGCCAAGGTGGCGCTTCACGGCGAGGGCCCGCCGAGCGATCCCGATCGAGTGGATCGACGCGTCGCGGATGCGGAACTCGTGTCGCTCGCGTCGCTCGCGGCGAGGCATCTGCCGGGACTTCGCGGACGGATCGAGTCGGCGTCGGTCTGCCTCTACACGAACTCGCCCGACGGGCACTTCCTGATCGATCATCACCCGCTCGACGAGCGCGTCGCGATCGCGGCGGGCTTCTCCGGCCACGGATTCAAGTTCGCACCGGTGGTGGGCGAAGCGCTGGCGGACCTCGCGATCGAGGGGCGCAGCGGCCTTCCGATCGGATTCCTGAGCCTGCGCCGATTCGGGTGACCGACGCTCAGCCGGCGGACGCCACGCTCCGCACCGCCTCGATCGCCCGCTCGATGCCGTCCTCGTCGACGTCGAGATGGGTGACCGCGCGAACGCGCCCGGCGCCCATCGGAATCATGCGAACGCCGTGCGACGCGAGCGATGCGCAGAACGTGTGCGCGTCGCCCGGAACCCGCAGGAAGACCATGTTGGTCCGCACGCCGCGCGGGGCGGGCTCGACCGCGATGCCCGGAACGTCCGCGAGCCCCGCCGCAAGACGGATCGCGTGGGCGTGGTCCTCGATCAGCCGCTCGACGTGGTGGTCGATCGCGTGGAGCGCCGCGGCGGCGAGCAGGCCGCTCTGCCGCATCGCGCCGCCGAACATCTTCCGGAAGCGCTTGGCGCGGGCGACCAGCGCCGCCGATGCGGCGAGCGCCGAGCCGACCGGCGCACCGAGGCCCTTCGAGAAGCAGACCGAGACGCTGTCGGCACCGGCGGCGAGGAACTCCCGCGGCTCGTATCCGACCGCGACGCAGGCGTTCCAGAGCCTCGCGCCGTCGACATGGACATGGAGTCCTGCGGCGTGCGCCGCGTCGGCGACCTCGCGAAAGGACTCGATCGTCCACGTGGTCCCGCCGGCGCGGTTGACGGTGTTCTCGACGACGAGCATCCGCGATCGCGGGGCGTGCTGGTCCTTCGGGCGGATCGACGACGAGACCGCGTCGGGCCCGAAGAGGCCGGCCTCGCCCTCGAGCGGCAGCACCATGCAACCCGAGAGCGCCGCGGGCGCAGCGGTCTCGTAGTGCAGGATGTGGCTGTCGCGGTGGCAGAGGATCTCGTCGCCCGCCTCGCAGGCCGAGCGGATCGCAAGCTGGTTCGCCATCGTGCCGCTCGGCGTGAACAGCGACGCCTCCATGCCGAGCAGCTCGGCGACGCGCTCTTCGAGCCTCGCAACGGTCGGATCGTCGCCGAGGACGTCGTCGCCGAGCTCCGCGTCGGCGATCGCCTTCATCATGAGCGGCGTCGGGCGGGTGACGGTGTCGCTGCGGAGATCGACGGGCTTGGGGGTCGCGTTCACGGCGCGAGTGTATCGATCGGCTTCAGGGCCACGCGATCGCGCGGGCGCGCCGCATGACCGCATCGAGCATCGGGGGCGTCAGGCGCTTCGTGAAGGTGTTCTGCTGGCTCGGGTGGTAGGCGCCAAGCAGCGTGATGGCACCAATCCGCGCCTCGCCGGCATGCGCAAACCTCGGCCGCGGCGAGGGAGTGGGTTCGCCGGAATCCTCCAGCGCCGCCAGCGCGGCGTTCCAGGCGAGGCCGCCGAGGCAGACGAGGACCTTCGGGCGAAGCAGGTCGAGTTCGCGCACGAGGAAGGGCCGGCAGCGGCGCAGCTCCTCGGGCGTGGGCTTGTTCGCCGGCGGGGCGCACCGTCCTGCCGCCGAGATGAACGCGCCGCGGAGCCGAAGCCCGTCATCGAGCGCGATCGACTCGGGCTGATTCGCGAAGCCCGTGCGGTGAAGGCTTGCGTAGAGGAAGTCGCCCGAACGGTCGCCGGTGAAGAGCCTGCCGGTGCGGTTGGCGCCGTGGGCGCCCGGTGCGAGGCCGACGAGCAGGACCTTCGCGTTCGGATCGCCGAATCCCGGAACAGGCTTCGCCCAGTAGCGGTCGTTCGCGTACGCGCGGCGCTTCTCGCGGCCGACCTGCTCGCACCATCGCCGCAGGCGCGGGCAACGCGTGCAGGCGACGATCTCCGCGGCGAGCTGCGACAGCGCGATCGTCCGCGCGGAACGCGCCACGGTCAGGGCGTCCGTTCCTCGGCGGAGGCGAGGCCCTCGGGCTTCGCGGCGGGGACGAGGGTCATGCCGCCCGCGGCCTCGACGAGCAGTTCGTAGGTCTCGCCCGGTGCGACGCGCTTGTAGACCGCCTCGCCCTGCGCGACGCGCACGCCTTGGGCGGCGGCGGCATCGCGGTCGGACGCGAGGCGCCAGAAGTTCCGCCAGATCGACTGCTCGAAGCGCGAGACCTCGCTCGCCGCGTAGCCGTCGGGCACGCCGCCGGGGGTGTCGATCGGATGGCCGTCGGCCGGGTTCATGCGGTCGGAGTAGAGGCGGCGAAGCAGCACGATGGTCGAGCCGCGCAGCGGGTCGCCCTCCGCGACCGTCTCGCGCGGGAATCGCGCGGTCCATCCGTCGATGAAGAGGACGTCGCCCGGGATCGTGAAGTCGCGGCGGCCGAGTTCGCGGCCCGCATCGTCGAGTTCGACGAGCCGGACCTCCGTGGCGATCGACGGCGCGCCGGGCGAGGTGCCCGCGATCGGCTGCTGCGAGAGGATCTCGACGATCGCGCGGCGCCGGTCGCGTCCGAGGCGGTCGATCATCGCCTCTCGCGCGGCGATCTCCCGCGCCATCTCCGCCTCGACCTTGGCGATCGCCTCGCGGAGCCGCCGCTCCTCGTCGACATGGGCCTTCCAGACCATCATGGCGGCGACGCCTCCGACGGAGAGGACCAGGACGAGGATGCTGATCGAGCGACTCATGGGCTCTGCGTCATCGGCTGTATCGATCCCGATGCCGCAGCGCGTTGCGCGAACTCCCGCCTGCTAGCGGAGGATCGAGGCATCCGCCGGCCGCCCGGCGAGGCTCTCGAAGACCACCCGTTGAACGAGCCATCGCCCGCTCGCTTCGTCGAGCCGAACATCGAAGACCCAGCGGGTGAGGACGGGCGAGCCGTAGGAGCTCTCGGTGACGGTGCGGCAGGAGAGTTCGCAGCGCCCGCGATCCGCGGCGATCGTCTCGCCCGAGAGGGAGAGGACCATGTTCTCGCGGATTCGATGCTGACGGCCGAGCGTCCGGAAGGCGGCCTGCAGGCCGTCGATGCCGATGCCGGGATTGGTCTCCTTCGCGAAGTGCAGGCTCGCGGCCGGCGCAAGCTGGGCGAACATGCCTTCGGGACCGTCGAAGTCCGCACGCTCGGCCGCCTCGACGAGCCGCGCGACCGTCGACTCGGCGTGCTCGCCGGGCGTTTCGACGAGCCAAGAGAGGCCGAGGAGCAGGGCCAGCGCCGCGACCGCCCCGCCGGCGGCGGCAAGAAGCCGCACGTCGTCGCGAGCCCTGCTCGCCCACGCAAGCGCCGCCGCGACAAGGCCGAGCAGGATCGCCGGCACGAGCGGGGCTTCGAAGAGGGAGACGAGGAATGAAGGCATGGCGAGGTGTTCGTGCTCGATCGGCGTCCGGTCGCCACGGGCGGCAGGAATCCCGGCGCGGGCCAGGTCACACGGTGGGCGCTCGCTTCGCTCGGCGGGGGCGGGCCACGTCACACGGTGGTCGCTCGCTTCGC
>JBMTTG010000235.1:0-4715 GCA_049449095.1 Phycisphaerales bacterium
AGCCACGGAGTGACGATCGGTCGCCAGTCCCTCCTTCGCGACCTGCTGATCCTGCCCGGACTGCTCACCGCGATCGCGGGCTTCACCGGCTTCGCCCCGGATCTGCCGGCCGCAAGCGCCGCGGGCATCGCGTGGAGCCTGTGGATCGTCCTCTCGATCCTGATGGCGGCGTTCCGCGCGATGGCCCACGCGGACCATCTCGCCGAACTGCTCGGCGAGCCGATCGGCACGATCATCCTGACCATCTCCGCGATCACCATCGAGGTCGCAGCGATCTGCGCGATCATGCTGCACGCCACCTCCGACGAGGAGGCGGTCGTCGTGCGCGACACGATGTTCGCGGTGCTGATGATCATTCTCAACGGGCTCGTCGGCGGCTCGCTGCTGATCGGCGGCCTGCTCAAGCGCGAGCAGTCCTTCAACCTTCAGTCCTCGGCGGCCTACATCCCGCTCATCGTCGCGCTCGCCGCGATCACGCTGGTGCTGCCGAGGTTCACCCGCTCGGCAGAGGGCGGCTGGATGAGCGACCCGATGGAGATCTTCGTCGGGGCCGCGTCGCTCGTGGTCTATCTCTCGTTCCTTTGGCTCCAGACCTCGCGGCATCGCGAGTTCTTCGCGCATCAGGAGGACGCCGCGCCGGTCCATCGCTCGGCCGGGGTCGCGGGCGTCGAAGCGTCGCACCACGCTCCGCCGAACGCCCGCCGCGCCGTGATCGCCTCGTCGGCGACGCTCTTCGTCGCGCTGCTCGTGGTGGTCGGACTCGCGGAGGGCCTCGGGCCGCGGGTCTACGGCATGCTCGACGCGTTCTATCTGCCCGCCCCGATCGGCGGCGTGCTGATCGCGATGCTCGTGCTCGCCCCGGAGGGACTCGCCTCGCTCAAGGCCGCCGGCTCCAACGACATGCAGCGGACGATCAACGTGCTGCTCGGCTCGGCGCTTGCGACGATCGGCCTCACCGTGCCCGCGATCATGGTCTTCCGCTGGATAACCGGCATCTCCCCGGAGATGGGACTCGATCCCCCCTCCATCGTGCTGCTTGCGATCACGCTGCTGCTCTCGGCGATCAACCTGACCCGCGGGCGCGTGAACGCCCTGCAGGGAATGGTCCACCTGCTCCTCTTCTTCGCGTGGATCGCGGTGATCTTCGACGAGGCCTCGGCGGGCTGACCATTCGTCAGCGCCGACGGCGCCGCGTCAGGCCCGCTCCGATCGCCAGCAGCGCCGAAGTCGCCGGCGAAGGGACCACGCTGATCGAGATCGACTCGAAGCCGATCGAGACCGGGCTCGCCGGTCCGTCGTCGATCGTCCAGTTGTAGCCCTTCAGTCCGCCGAAGCCGTAGGTGCCGACCGCATCGAGAATGTCGAGCGACTCGAGCAGACCGCCGCCGTAGGTCACCGAGAAGTCCTGCGAGAAGGTGTCGAAGAACCCGGTCTGGCCCAGCGGCACGCCGATCGGGAAGTCGACGCTGCGGGCGATGAAGAAGCCGTCGACGGCGGGATCGTCGTTGCGGATCACGAAGTACGGCACCTCGCCGCCCGGGAACGGCGACTGCAGGCCGACCGAGACGCCGCCGCCGGCAAGCGAGAAGGACGCCTGATCGATCACGTAGCCGCGGGTCGGGTAGTTCGGGCTGTTCACGAAGTCGTCGCTGTCGAGGAGGAACGACAGCACCACCGCGGTGCCTGCGGTCAGCGATCCGATCGGCGGCGCGGAGACCTGGTTGAACTCGACGGTGCCGGCGATCTCGACGAGCACCATCTCGCCGTGCGCGGCGCCCGACGCCAGCGCCAAGGCCATCGAGATGCAGGCGCCGCCACCGGCCTTGCTGGAGATGTTGGTCATGGTTCCTCTTCCTTCCCTGCGTCTTGTGATCCGGCCGGGCACGCTCACGCCGTCGGGCGAGGCGTCGCCAGGGACCTCTCAAGGTGCCTCGGTTCTCGGACGGTGCAAGCGCGGACGGGGATTCCCGCGACGAATCGATCAGGGGAACACGCCGCGGAGGTCGTACACCTCGCCGATCCGCTCGCACGCCGCGGCATAGGCGGCCGTGCGAAGGTCGCAGTCGTAGCGGGCTCTCGCCTCGCGGGTCCGCGAGGCGGCGGCCTGCATGTGCCGGCGAAGCGCCTCGTCGACCTCCGCGGCCGACCAGGTGGTCGCGCTTCGGTTCTGCACCCACTCGAAGTAGGAGACGGTGACGCCGCCGGCGTTGCAGAGGATCGCCGGCAGGACCTCGATGCCGCGTTGCAGCAGCACCGCGTCGCCCTCGGGCGTGGTCGGTGCGTTCGCCGCCTCGGCGACGACGGTCGCCTTGATCTGCGAGGCCTTCGACGCGTCGATCATCTGCTCGAGCGCCGCGGGGATGAACACGTCGACCTCGGTCGCATAGAACGTCGCCTCGTCGATCGCGGTGGCGGCGGAGTAGCCGGCCACGCCGCCGTGCCGACGCACGTGCTCGTCGAGGCGCCGCGCGTCGAGGCCGCGGTCCTCGCGGATCGCGCCGGTGTGGTCGAGCACCGCCACGAGCCGGGCGCCGCGCTCGCAGAGGAGCTTCGCCGTCCACGAGCCGACGTTGCCGAAGCCGATCAGGCTGAACGCGACCTTCGACGCGTCGAGGCCGATCTCGGGGAGCATCGCCTCGAGCACGTCGACGAGTCCCTGCCCGGTGGCCTTCTCGCGACCGACCGATCCTCCGAACGCGACCGGCTTGCCGGTGACCACCCCCTGCACGTCCTGCCGCGAGTGCTCGGGCGTCATCTGCGCGTAGGTGTCGGCGAACCACGCCATGATCTGGGCATCGGTGCCGACGTCGGGCGCCGGGATGTCGTAGTGCGGCCCGATCTGATGGCTGATCGCCGAGCAGAAGCGCCGAGTCACGCGGCGCAACTCGTCCTCGCTCAGTTCGCGGGGGTTCACCTTGACGCCGCCCTTCGCGCCGCCGAACGGAAGCCGCGCGAGCGAGCACTTCATGGTCATGAGCACCGCGAGGGCCTTGACGTCGTCGAGCGAGACCCGCGGGTGGTAGCGGATGCCGCCCTTGTAGGGGCCGAGCGCGTTGTTGTGCTGCACCCGGTAGCCCTTGAAGAGCCGATGGTGCCCGTCGTCCATGAGGACGGGGAAGTGCACCATGATCTCGTTCTTGGGCTCGGCGAGGATGATCCGCTGATGGTGCTTGAGGCCGACGAGGTCCGCGGCGACGAGCACCTGATCGACGGTCTGGTGGAAGAGGTTGCGGGCGTCGCGAACGATGCCGAGTTCCTCGAAGATCGGCTCGGAGGCGGGGCGCGTCGGTTCGTTCGGCATGTTCATGGGTGGATCCTCCCGGAGTGGTTCGCGACTCCGTGCGCTCCGGATGCCGCCCCCGGTTCGCACGGGATGCCTTCGAGGAAGGCGTCGACTATCGGCCGCTCCGCGACGGCAGGCCCCACGAGGTGCTGAGGCTCGCGACCGGCGACGCGGTGCGCCCGTCGGCGTAGCGCACGCTCGCCGAGACGTCGACCACCGCGAGCCGGCCCTGCTCGCGGCTCTTGACGACGACGTCGATCGCGGGATCGCCGCCGGCGATCGCGACCGTCGCGTCCTCGCCGACCTTTGCAAGCACTCGAGGCGCCGCGAGGATCGCCCCCGACTCGTCGGTGAACTGCGCCGTGACGAGCACCTCGTCGGCCCCCTGCCGCACCGCGGTCACCTCCATCGAGATGCCTGGATCCGCGGCTGGCTTGGGCGACGAGGCGCAGGCGGCGAGCAGGATCAGCAAGAGCAGTCGAAGGCGCATGCGTCGGTGATCGACTTCATGTCCGAACTCGCTTGAACCCCCACCGCCCCTCGGGCCCATTCGTGCTCCCACCCTCGGCCGACGGAGCCCCGACAGTCCGCCGCTCGACGCATGGCCGGACTTCCATCGGTACCCATGAGCCTCATGAGTCCCATGAGGCCCGTGCGACCCGTCACCCCCACTCGATTCAAGGCGTTTCTTGCGGATCCGGCACCGAGATCAGCCCCACGAGCGGGGAGGTCTCGTCGACCTGGATCTGCACGAGCGCAATCGGGGTGGGTGCCGCCGAGGCGAAGAATCCGCCCGTCTGCGGCCCTTCGCCGAGATGATCCCAGAAGGTGTCGACCGGCAGGCGGATCGTCTGCCCCGCATCGAGCCGCTCGACGAAGCGGCTGTAGCGCTGGTTCACCCACAGATCGAACTCGCGAAAGCTGCGCCCGCTCGCGTTGACGAGCTCGAGCGTGACGCCGTCGCTGAAGACCTGGATCCGCTCCGTGGGCCCGGTCGGCAGGAAGAACGGATAGGCGGCGCCGGCCTTCTGCGGCTCGTAGACGAACTGCCGGCACCCGGCGGCGGAGAGGATCGAGAGCGCGAGCAGCGTGCGGATCAACGGAAGGTTCCTCGCGGGCCCGGTGCGTCAGCCAAGGCCGAGCCTCGCCCGCTTCGCGGCCCACTCGTCCTGCTCGCGACGGTTCTCCGTCGCGAGCGGTTCGCCGGTGCGGATCGACTCGATCTCGAGGCGCGTGAGGTGCATCGCGTGCAGCCGGTAGTCCTCGAACGCCTCGCAGGTGAGCGGCACGATCTCCTTGAGCATCCGGTACATCGCCTCGGCGTAGACGCGGATCTCGCGCTGCGCGTGCGGATCGATGCGAAGCGAGAGGAAGTGGAGGATGTTGTGCAGGTCGCACTTCCAGTACCACTCGGTGAAGACGCTCACCGGCA
>JBMTTG010000236.1:0-4675 GCA_049449095.1 Phycisphaerales bacterium
GGCAACTGGATCTACGTGGTCGACTGCGGCATCTTCGGCTGCCCGCCGGGATGGAAGCGCTTCAGCGATCTCCCCTCGATCTGCCGACCGAGCGGCGACTGGGTGCAGCGGCTCACATGGACGCCCAGCGGTTGCGACTCGATCGGCGCGTGCTGCCTCGGCAGCGACTGTGAACTGCTCGACGAAGCCGAGTGCGCCGCGGCCGGCGGCGTCTTCCAAGGCGTCGGCACGCAGTGTTCGGGCGTCGACTGCAGCGAGGAAGCCCCCTGCTGCTTCGCCGCGACCGGCGGATGCATCGAACTCGAGGTGAGCAACTGCCTGCTCGCTGGAGGCGTGCCGGGACCGGTCGGCGCGACCTGCGCCTCGCACATCTGCTTCCCCGAAGGCGCGTGCTGCCTGCCGGACGGCTCCTGCGCGGGCGGGCTCTCCCCCGAGGAGTGCGCGGCGCTCTCGGGCGTCTTCCAAGGCGACGGCACCGAGTGCTCGGGCGTCGACTGCCCGGAGCCCACCGGCGCCGCCTGCTTCCCCAACGGCTTCTGCCTGGTGCTGACGCAGGCGCAGGCGAACTCGGCGGGCGCCACGTGGCAAGGTCCCGGCACCAACTGCGCCGACCTCGACGGCAACGGCACTGCGGATGCCTGCGAAGCGCCGGGCATTCCCGGCGACTTCGACGGCAACGGCGCCGTGGACGGCGCCGACCTCACCACGCTTCTGGCCGGCTGGGGCTCGGGCGGCCCGACCGATCTCGACGGCAACGGCGTCACCAACGGGAGCGATCTCGCGGTGCTGCTTGCCAACTGGACCGGGTGACCGCGAGCGGCCCTTCCGACGAACGCTCGTGCCGTGGCGTCAGCGGCCCCGCGTCGCCGACGGTCGTTCTCCGAACAGACGCTGGTAGTCCGCCGCGAATCGGCTCGCGCTGCGATAGCCGTGCGCGACCGCGATCTCGCCGATCGGATCCTCGCACGTGGGGTCGAGCAGGCGCGCTCGCGCGAGCGCAAGCCGGCGCCGCCGCACGAAGTCCATCGGGCTCGTCGCGCCGTACTCGGCGAAGTTCGCCTGCAGCGAGCGAATGCTGCACTCGGCGGCCGAGGCGAGATCCTCCACCGTGAGATGAGCCGAGGGATCGCGATCGACCAGCGCCCGCACCGTCTCGATCCGCATCGACTTCACCGCGCGATCGTCGCGCACAAGATCGTCCGCGTAGGAATGCGGCTGCAGGTCGAGCAGAAGATCGATGAACGCCCGCTGCATGGCGGTGCAGGCCGGGCCGTCCACGACGGCCAGGCCGCTCGCGAGCGCCTGATCGATCGCCACCGCCATCGCCAGCAGCGGATTCCGCGCCGTGGCGACCTTGGTCTGGAAGTCGATCGGACGATCGAGCGCCGCGGAGACGCGCTCGGCAAGCCTGGACCGCAGCGCGATCGAATCGACCACGACCGATAGCGACACGCTCCCGTTCGATCGGCGTTCGAACCGGCATCCCGGCGGGATCAGGATCGCGTCGCCTGGCCCGAGACGGCGACGCCGACCATCGATCGAGGCATGCACCTCGCCTTCGAGCACGAACTGCACGAGGAAGTCGCTGGTCGGCTCGCGTCGCAACGAGATCGTCTCGGGTCGATCGACGACGCCGAGGCCAAGTCGAAGGGTGCCGAGGTCGACGAACCGCAGCTGCCGCCCCTCCGACTCCGAGGCGTTGGTCTCCACGTCCCGGCGGTGACCGCCCTCGATCGTCCGAACCACCCGATCCACACCCGTTCGCCCTCGGACCCGCGTGACGTGCGAACCGGTGAGCAGGGACGCGTGATCGACCAGTGGATGGGGCATGACCTGCACCTCGTTGCGGAGCGACCGCGAGGCGACCGACGCCGGCGGGGCTTCGGGAGCCAGCCTCCCTCCGCCCAAGTGACCAGTATGCGCAGCACCGGCTTCGTGATCCAAGCATCACGAGCCATGTTTGCCGAGCATCCTTCTCGGACCGCCGCTTCGCGGCAGCCGGGGCGCTCGCCCCACCCGTCCAGTCCGCTTGGCCCAACCGGGCCCCAAACGCCGTCCGGAGACCCGTTCCATGCCCCGTCAGCACCGATCCTGCCCTGCCCGCTTCGTCCGCCCGGCCCTCGCGCTGGTGCTGGGGGGCGGCCTTGGCGCCGCCTCCACCGCCTCCGCCGACGTCGTGGCGAGCGGCATGGTGAACATCAACATCCCCTCGACCGAGTTCGGCATCGTGATCAACCTGGTGACCGGCGAGAGCGGCACCTCGTACTCCGTGGCGGGATACGACTTCCAGTTCTCGAGCCAGTTCACGCTGCAGTGCGACGGTTCGTTCGACTCGCCGAGCAACGCCTTCGTGCGCAGCTTCAACGGCGCCAGCGGCGTCAACAACCTTCCGCTGGGCACGATGGTCGGACCGAAGGTCCCCGGTTGGACCTCGAGCAGCCAGCCGAGCTCCAACCAGTCCGCGGCGAACTGGGTCCTGTCGAGCGGCGACAACTACATCGGCGTCCGCTTCACCAACGAGGCGACCGGCGAACTGCACTACGGCTGGATGCGCTTCTGCGTCGCCGAGTCCTTCGGGGCCCAGCCGCGTTCGATCGTCGAGTACGCCTACGAGTCGACCCCGAACACCGCCATCGCGATCGGCGCCGGCGGCACCGGGATGCCCGCGGACTGCGGCGGAGCGCCCACCTGCGCGACCATCCCCGCGTGCGGCGACAGCCTTCCGCCGACTTCGAACATCATCGAGTGCGTCACGCTCGAGGCCGCGCCGGACTGCAACAACAAGCTCTTCTATCGCGACCACGACTGGCAGTCGGCCGGGCAGTCTCCGTGGCGCAACACCACCTGGGCCGGTCCGGCGGGCAGCCCCGTCGACGTCACGCTCGAAGGCTTCAACCTCGAGACCTTCCAGCAGGACTACTTCGATCTGACCTTCCAGACGCTGACCCTGCGAGACGTCAACCTCGATCCGGAGGGATTCACGCTCATCCTGCGTGGCGATCAGACCGCGATCGACCTCGACAACGCCCGCCTCGTCTGCGTTCCGGTGCAGCCGGTGTGGGACGCGCTGGTTCCGCTCTCGCTCTCCGCGACCGCGGGCGCGAGCGCATTCCAGGGCATGCAGGGCCTGGTCGGGTCGTCCACGACCCTCTCGGTCTCGCCCGGCGCCTCGCTCAAGTTCGACGCGTGCGGACAGACCGCGTTCGGCCTGCCCAACAGCCTGCGGTGCTTCTTCGGCAACTCGGTCAACCACGCCGACATCGACGGCGGCACGCTCGAACTGTTCCAGTCCTACGTGATCTTCAGGACCGGTTCCGGCAAGATGCGGGTCCACAACGGCGGCGTGCTCCGGATCTTCGGTGCCGAATCGACGCTCGAGACCGGCGCGCTCGAGGTCGAGAACGCCAGCATCCAGATGGGACTCGGCGGCGCCGGCATCGACGTCGACACCATGCTGCTCGACGGCGCCACGGTGACGTTCGAGCCCTCCTCGAACATCGTGTGCGAACTCACCACGGTGCGCGGCACGACGACGATCGACACCGACTTCACCGTCGGCACCTCGACGGGCCTCACCAGCCCCATCGTCATGGAAGGACCGGATGCCCACCTGATCCTCGCTGGAGACGGGACCGTGAGCGTGGACATCCTGTTCATGGACGTGGCCTTCTCGCCCAATCCGAAGGTGACCCTCACGGAGTTCGCCGACCTGGAGATCACCGGGTTGCTCGCGAGCTCGTGGGACGATGGCACCATCGAGATCCTCGGCGAGAACTCCGCCCTCTTCGTGCGGGAGGACTCCGAGGTGTTCTCGAGGATCCCGATCGAGAACCAGGCCTTCATCAGCGTCGAAGGCGTGTTCCGCGGATCGGGCGTCATCTCGGGCAGCGGCGAGTTCGAGTTGTCCGGCGAGAATGCCACACTCGTCATCGAGGGCTCGGCCGGTTCGACGCTGCAGATCGACGGACCGATCGTGTTCGGCCCGTTGACCCGGTTCATCGTCGAGCTCGACCCACAGCAGAACCGCTCGCAGCGACTGATCACGGGAACGAACGTGCTGATGGGCACCGTCGGCGCGTATCTCGCGGCCTACGTCGACCCCGCGAACGACGTGGTGCTGCCCGCCGGCACCAAGTTCGGCATCCTCGACTATCCCGCCGAAGACGACTTCATCGGTCTCTTCTGGAAGGACGACGACAGCGGCGATCTGGTCGATGGCTCCCTGCTCACGATCGGTCTCAACACGTACCGCCTCGCCTACGTCGATCCGGCGTTCGATCCCTCCAATCCGACCATGGTCACCTTGACGGTGGTGGGATCGGACAGCTGCGTCGCCGACCTCACCCACGACGGCATGGTCGATGGCGCCGATCTGTCGATCCTGCTGCAGGACTGGGGAACGTGTCCTCCCAAGGGTGGATGTCCGGCCGACTTCAACCAAGATGGCATGGTCGATGGCGCCGACCTGTCGATCCTGCTCGAGGAGTGGGGCGACTGCCCCTGACGAAGTCGTCGACCCCCGAGCCGGGCGACGCGACCGACTGACCATCGCTGGCGGCTCGAGCCGCCGGGGCGGATGGGAGGAGAACTCGGCGCTCGCGTGACGGCCCGAAGGACCGCGCAAGCGAACCACCGCGACCGCGCCATGCATTTCTAAAACAACGCTGTTGGCTTT
>JBMTTG010000237.1:0-4636 GCA_049449095.1 Phycisphaerales bacterium
GCCGGCGAGCGCCGCACGCGCGGGCTCGGCGACGGTGGGATCGGAGGCGCAGCGCGCGAGCGGCGCGGCGAGCGCGGGCGAGTCGAGCAGCGCGGCGAACTGCACCGCGGCGAGGCGGCGGCGCGGGTTGTCGGCATCCGCGCGACGAGCGAGGTCGAGCCCGAGGCCGGCGCGGGCCTCGAATCGGGCCCGCGACGAGGCGGCCGCATCGTCGGCAAGTGCCGTGAACTCGCGCTGCGCGAGCGCGTGCTCGCCGAGGGACGACCGCGCCTGCCCGAGCGCCAATCGTGCGAGTTCGTCGAGGTCGGGCGGCGCGTTGCCGCGTTCGGCTTCAAGCAGTTCGATCGCGGTCCGCCGCATCGATTGGCGATCGCTCGCCGAGGCGAGCAGTTCCGCGGAGGTTGCAAGAGCGAGGCCTCGCAGGAAGGCGAGACGGCCGCGTTCCTCGCGGAGCCGGCGAAGCAGCAGCTCCTCGGTCGGCGCGAGCGAGCCCTCGCGCGACGCGAACTCGCGTTCGAGCCGCTCCGTCGCGATGTCGTGCGCCTCGACCGCCTCGGCGGAGTACGCCTCGGCGAGCGGAAGCCAGCGGTCGATGAAGGCCCGCTGCCGAGGTGAAGCGACGCCGAATCGGACCGCGAGGTCGGCGCCCTGCGACGGCAGGATCCAGAGCAGGATCTCCTCGACCTGATCGGCGAGCCGGCGTCCTCGCAGCGGATGGCGTTCGCCGGAAGCCTCGAGCAGCGAGTCCCGCAGCGCGACCGCGGCCGCGGCGGCTGCCGCGACCGTCTCCGGCTCGCGATCGGCGGCGACGAGCGGAAGCCGCGCGAACGCCAGACGCCGACGAAGCGACTCGATCGGATCGGCCGATGGCTCCGATCGCTCCAGCGCCTCGAGCGTGGTGCCAAGCCCCTGCGAGCCGAGCGCCTCGATGAACCGGTCGTGGTCGAGCCGCGACCACACGTCGTTGGACGAGGCCGGCGGCGGTGGCGCGGGAGACCGCTGCGGCGAGGCGATCGCGCTCGAGACGAAGGCCAGCGCCGCGAGCCACGAGGTCATGGCGTCGCCTCCGCGAAGCTGACCCGCTCGTAGCCGGCGCGGACCGCGGCGTTGAAGGCGTCGACGGTGCGATCCCAACGGACCGACGGGGCGGGATCGATCACGATCGGATGGTCGATCGCAAAGAGGCCCGCGGGGTTCTCGCCATCGAGCCTTCGGCCGTCGAGGAACTCGAAGAGCGCTTCGAAGTCCGCCGGCTGCGGCCACGGGCCGGGAATGCGGATCGCGACGAGGCCCTCTTCCCCGGCCGGCACGAGTTCGATGCGAAGCGGCTCCTCGTCGAGGGTGAAGGGGTCTGCGGCGGCGCCTTCACTGCGGCTCGGCAGATCGACGCGGTAGACCTGCTCGCCACGGGCGAAGTTGGTGCTCACGAGGAAGTAGACGAGCAGCTGGAAGACGACGTCGATCATCGGCGTGAGATTGAGCGCCATCCGTGGGCGCCCGCGCCGCGAGATCGCCTTCGCCTCGCCGTGCTCGCTCATCGCGTCTCGCTCCTGCGCTCGTCGGCGATGACGACGAGGTTCACCCGCGTGGCCTCGGGCCGATCGGAGGTTCGGGCGGCGCCGGCGATCGCCTCGAGCGCGGGCACGACCTCGGAGTAGGCGGTCGCCCGATCGGCGCGGAGGTTGACGTCGAGGTCGGGGCTCGCGCGGAAGAGACCCGAAAGGTGCCGCTCGAGCGAGGCGAGCCCTTCGGCGGTCGGCGCGAACTGCGCGGCGCCGACCTTGTAGCCCTCGATGCCGCCCGCTTCGCCAGGCAGCACGTTGAGCACGAGCCGGCCCTCGTCGGGCGGGGGCACCGTCGCAGGATGCTCGGGCTCGGGCAGGTCCATCTTGACGTTCTCCACCTCGGAGATCCGCGAGACGAGCACGAAGAAGACGATCAGCAGGAAGGTCATGTCGATCATCGGCGTGAGGTTCGCCTCGATCTGCGCACGACCCCGCGGGAAGACGCGGCTCATGCCCCGGTCTCGCGGCGTTCGCCGCCGGCGCGCCGCTCCGCGGGCGCCTTGCCATCGCCGTTCTCGCGCGGCTTCGGGCGGAACCGCTCGATGAGCGACTGCGCCTCGAGCGACGCCTCGGTGGCGAGGCTGTCGATGCGGTTGCGGATCGTCGCGTAGGCGGCCAGCGCGGGGATCGCGACGAGCAGGCCCCAGAAGGTCGTCACCAGCGCGGTGCCGATGCCGCCGGCGAGCAGCACCGGATCGGCGTTGCCGCCGCTCTGCGCGATCGACTGGAACGCCACGATCATGCCGTAGACGGTTCCGAAGAGGCCGATCATCGGGCTCACCTGTCCGAGGATGTTGAGGCTCTCGGCGCGGCGAAGGCGATCGGTGATCACCTCCTCGCTCGACTGTTCGAGCGCCCGCAGCATCGCGTTGAACCCGAAGGGCGCCTGGCCGAGCGAGACCCGCACGATGCGGCCGAGGTCGCTCCCGTCGGAGCCGGCGAGCTCCATGGCGTCGCGGTGCTTGCCCTGCTCGAGCCGTGAACGCAGCCGCTTGCCGAGGTCGGGCGGCAGGATGAGCTGCCGCCGATTCGTCATGAAGAGTTGGCCGATCAGCCCGATGTTCACGAGCGACAGCGCGAGCAGGATCCAGATGAGGATCGTGCCGAGCCACTCCATGCGGTGCGTGCCGTCGGGCTGCACGCTGCTGGCGTAGAAGAAGGCCGAGGCGAAGCTCGTCTCCGCCGCCGGTGGTGGGGCCTCGCCCGACTGCGCGAGCGCGAGCGCGGTGCACGCCGCGGCGGCGATCGTGGCAAGGGCGACGATCGGGCGCGTTCGACGCGTGCGGAGGTCGGTTCGGGAGGAGAGAAGTTGGCGGTCGTGGTTGGCGTTCATGTCGGATCGCTCGAGGGAATCGGCCGGGGCGAAGCGTTGGAGGGGGTCGGAGGCGCAGGTGCGGCGAGGAAGGCGTCGGCCTCGTCGGCGAGTTCGCGCAAGCCCATCGCGCGAGCCGAGCGGGCGGCGCGGCGGGCGAGCCGCTCGACCGTCGCCTCGTCGCGGTAGTACTGCCGGTGGAATCGCGCGGAGTCGAGCAGCGAGGCCGGCGCCCAGCGGCTCTCGGGGAAGAGGATGAAGACGCGGGCGAGCATCACCACGCCCGCATCCGGATCGCCCGAGTGGGCGAGGGCTCGGCCGTACTGGTTGAGGAAGCGGGCGATGTCGCGGTCGTCGTAGTCCGCAGCGATGCGGCGGCAGATCGAGACCGCGGTCGCGGCGGCGGCGGGGGAGACCTCGTCGCCCGAGAGCAGCAGCTCGAGGTCGGCGGCGGAGGGATGCTTCTCCGCCGGTGCGGCGGTGCTCGCGGCGGTCGCCGGCTGAACGCCTCGCGCCGGGGTCTGGGGTTGGGCCAGCGCGCCCGGCGGCGCGACGAGGGCGGCGACCGTGAGGATCGCCATCGCGAAGGGTGTGAAGAGACGTCGCATGGCGGTCATCGCGGCTGCTCGCTCTCCGCCGGCGGCTCTTCCGCGGCAAGGCCGAGCTCCTCGCGATCGAGGAACTTGTAGCCGCCCTCGCCGCCGTGCCGTTCGGCGATGGTGCGCATCGTGTCGAGCGGATCCGCGTCGAGGAACTGGATGCACTGGATCTGCGATCGCCGCCGTCCGCTGCCGGAGTCGATCGGATTCAGGCGATCGAGCGTCGCAAGCAGGTCGGCCCGGTCGATCTCGAACTGGCCGGCGCCGGTGATGTTGGAGGAGAGCAGGAAGATGCAGTCGGGCCGCAGAGCGAGCGCACGCGTCAGGGCCTCGACCGGATTGCTGCGTCCGGACGGGATCACGTTCTTCCGGGCCCACTCGATCGCCTGCTGCGCGGCGGATCGGCTCACCGGCACGAGACGGTTCGCGGGCGGCACGGGAATCGCCTGATTCCGCTGGAAGAAGATGACCGCGAAGCTCTGCGCCGGAACGAGGCCCGCGAGGGAGCGGGCGAGTTCGTCGAGCACGGTGCGGAAGGATCCGATCATCGAGCCCGACGCGTCGACGACGTAGACGATGGTGCGGGCGTTGGTCGCGCGAAGCCCCGCGAAGGTCGCGCTCTCGGCGACCATGCCGACCGCGGCGGACGCGGCGGCCCGTTCGCGACCGGTGCCGGCGATCAGATCGAGCGGGCCGGCGGCCGCCTCGGCGAGGGCCTGCTCGAGCGACTCCTCGACCGCTGGTTCGAGCGCCGCCGCCTCGGCGAGCGGTTCGCTGGTCGGCTCGAGGTCGGCGAGCGAGGCGAGCGGCTCGAAGGTGGCGCTCTCGAAGGACGCCGTCACCGGCTCGCGGGGGGTCTCGGTCCAACGGACCACCGTCCACGTCACGAGGAAGGCGAGGATCGCGACCAGCACGTGGAGCCCGGCGGAGACGATCCAGCCCACGAAGCCGCCGGTTCGGCCGGGCTTCCGGGCCCCGGTCCGCCGGAGCGCGTCGGCAAGGCTCTCGCCGGCGGGCGGCGGGGGCGGCACGTGGTCGTCGCGGTCTCGGGCGAGGGACAGGGGCGAAGGCATGGGCGGGCGTCGAGGAACTCGAGGAAGCGTCCATCCGTGATCGGACGGATCGACGCTGCATCATCGATCGCGGTCTCGCCTCGATCG
>JBMTTG010000238.1:0-4632 GCA_049449095.1 Phycisphaerales bacterium
TTTTTCTTCTTCTTCTTGTTCTTCTTCTTCTTGGCGCCCTTCTTCCCGCCCCCCACGCCCACCCCCCACCCACCGACAACCGAGGCGGACGCCACCCTGCGTCCGCCTCGGGTCGTGAGTGGGCGCGGTGTTGAGGACGGGCCCGCGCCCACCGGGGGGTGAGATTCGTGCGATCAGGTCACGGCGCCGTTCCGCCGGGCACGCCGTCGAGCGACTCGAGCACCGCGTCGAAGAGCGTCTCGCGCCGATCGCCGGAGGCTTCCCAGAACATCAGTCCACCGAGTCCGCGATCCCGCACGAAGGAGCCCTTGACCATCACGCTCGCCGGATCGTCGTAGCTGATGAAGTGGCCGCCGAACGCGCTGCCGTAGAGCCACGGCGCCTTGGCCTGCGAGTCCCAGTGCCGCGTGTACGACCCCGAGGCGATCTTGTCCTCGATGTTCGTCCAGTCGTAGACGCCGGTCGCGCCGCTCGACCAGTCGTCCCACTGCCCCGCCGGCACGCTCGTCGCGGGCTGGAAGAGGCCGTGGTTGGTCGCGGGCACGCCGCCCCAGCTTCGTCCGTAGAAGGCGACGCCGGGCACGATCTTCGACGCAGGCACGCCGGCGGCGAGATGCTGCTCGATTGCGCTCTCGAGGTTGTACTTCGCGCGGAGCTCCGGACTCACCGCGGTCATGCCCGGGCTTCCGCGAAAGCCTGCCTGATGCCCGGTGCTCGAGAGGTCCCACGCGCCGAACAGGTCGTAGGTCATCACGTTGATGAAGTCGAGATGCGGATGCATGCCGGCAAGGTCGAAGTTCTCGATCTTGTCGAAGCCCGCCGCCGACGCGATCGTCAGGAGATAGTGCGTGCCGTCCTCGGCGCCCGCGGCATCGAGCTGCGCGCGGATCTCTGCGACGAGCAGCGTGTAGTTCGTGCCGTCCTGCGGGCGATACACGTTGCTCGCGAGGCCGCCCGAGACCGGGTACTCCCAGTCGAGATCGACGCCGTCGAAGCCGTACTGGCGGATGAAGTCGACGCAGCTCTCGGCGAAGGTTGCCCGGCTCTGCTCGGTGAGGGCGACGTCGCTGAAGCGGGCGCTCCAGGTCCATCCGCCCACGGAGATCATCGTCTTGAGGTGCGGATACTGCGCCTTGAGGACGTTGTTGAACTGGTTGTAGTTGCCGCGGACCGGCTGCTCCCAGTTGTCGCCGGGATAGGCCTTGTCGATCGCCGCATACGAGTCGCCGAGCGCGACGCGTCCGTCGGCATCGATGTTCGCGAACGCGTAGTTGATGTGGGTGACCTTCTCGAGCGGCATCGACGCGGGGAAGTACTGCCGCCCGTAGATGCCCCACTCGGCGAAGTAGGCGACGATCCGCTTCTCGGGGCACGCCCCGAAGAGCGATTCGAGCATCGCAAGGTCCGTCTCGTCGACGATTCCATTGCCGTCGAGATCCGCCGCGAGGCCCTCGCCGCCCTCGCCGAGGGCCGCCGCGAGCAGCACGAGATCGGCCTCGTCGACGGTGAAGTCGCGATTGAGATCGCCCTCGCAGGAGAAGCGCGGTCCGCTCTCGCCACTCGAGCCGCTCGCGCCGCCGCCGCCGTACTGGCCGTCGGGATCGGTGCCGCCGGACTCGCCGCCGGACGAACCACCGCCGCTCTCGCCACCGCCGGCTTCGCCGCCACCCGATTCGCCACCGCCAGACGAGCCGCCGCCGGACTCGCCGCCCCCGGCGCCGCCACCGGCCCAGCCCGCGGGCAGTTCGTAGATCACCGTCGCTTCGACGCCGTTCACGCGGCACTCGACGACGTTGTCCGTCATGGTGCCGAGCCCGCTGAAGCCGACGCTCGCGGCGCTGCCCGCGCCGATCGAGCCGTTCCAGCCGGCATTGCCGACCGTGCTGACATCGCCGCTTTGCGAGTACGTGCCATTCCAGAGGCTCGCGACCTCTGGTCCGCCGCGATAGGTGAGCGTCCAGTTCTCGATCGCAACGCTTCCGGCGTTCTCGATCGAGATCGTCGCGCCGTAGCCGCCGCCCCAGGTGTTGCCGACGGTGAAGCGCACTCGCGGCGGCTCGATGGTCGCGCCGCCGCCGGCTTCACCGCCACCCGTCGAGCCTCCGCCCGATTCGCCGCCGCCTCCCGATTCACCACCGCCACTCCCGCCGCTCGCCCAGCCCTCGGGAAGCTCGTAGACGACCGTCGCATCGACGCCGTTCACGCGGCACATCGCGATGTCGTCGGTCATGGTGCCGTTGCCGGTGAGGCCCAGCGCGACGCTCGCGCCGCCGGCGATGTTCGGATTCCACGACGGCGCGGTCACCTTCTGCACCCCATTCGAGACCGAGTGCGTGCCGTTCCAGAGGCTCGCGACGTTCGGCCCGCCGGTGAACTCGAGTTGCCAGTTCTCGATCGGGGCGCCTCCGGCGTTCTCGATCGAGATCGTCGCGCCGTAGCCGCCCGACCAGGTGTTGCCGATCGTGAAGCGCACGATGGGCGGCTCGATCGCGGCGCCGCCGCCGGACGATCCCCCACCGGACTCGCCCCCGCCTTCACCGCCGCCGCCCGCTTCACCACCGCCCCCGCTGCCGCCCGCGGCCCAGCCATCGGGCAACTCGTACGCAACTTCCGCCGCAAGGCCGTTCACCGTGCAGTCGACGACGTCGTTGGTCATCGTGCCGACGCCATTGAAGCCCACCGACACGCTCGCGCCCGGGGCAAGGCTTCCATTCCAGCTCGCGTTCGAAATGCGGCTTCGGCCGCCGCCGAGCAACGCATGCACCCCGTTCCACAGCGAGCCGACCTGCGGCCCGCCGCCGTACTCGAGGCTCCAGGAATTCATGGCAGCATCGCCTCGGTTCTGGATCGTGACGCCGCCGCCGTAGCCGCCCTCCCAGTGGCTGCCCACCGAGAAGGTGACGAGCGGCGCGTCGCCCGCGGCCGCAAGGGTGTTCGCCGCCGCGAAGGCGATGAGCAAGGACGCTGCTGCAACAGGCCGCGATGCGGCGTTTCGTGAAGACTTCATGATTCGATGAACTCCCACGCCCTGCGACGCAACGCTTGCACGCCGGCACCTGCAGGGTGGACTTGAATGCGGGCCGTCCTCGACCCGTCGCCTCTGCTACGGAGGCCCCGAAGGCGTGTTGGATGGGTACTCGCCCCAATGCCCTGCTCGGCTGATCGCCGCTCGACCTCCTACGGCGATCCGAGGAAGATCCACCAGTGCCTCCCCCGACGACGAGTTCAGCAGCAACTCCGATCGATCTCGCGGTCATCGGCGCCGGCGCGGCCGGGCTCATGGCCGCGATCATCGCGGGACGAACCGCGAAGGCGGCGTCGAAGCGATGGAGGATCGTCGCCTTCGACGGCGCGAAGTCGCTCGGCGCGAAGATCCTCATCGCCGGCGGAGGACGTTGCAACGTCACGCACTTCGAGGTCTCGGAGCGCGACTACCACGGCTCGACGCCGCCGGCGATCCGGAAGGTGCTGCGTCGCTTCACGGTCGAGGACACGACCGCCTTCTTCCGGGAGTTCGGCGTCGAACTCAAGCGCGAGGAGACCGGCAAGCTCTTTCCGATCGCCGACGACGCCCACGTCGTCCTCGACGCGTTGCTTCGAGCCGCGCGGGAGGCGGGCGTCGAGTTGCGCCACCCCTGCCGCGTGACCGGCGTCGAGCCGATCGCGGAGGCGCTCGGCGGCGATGGCGCGTCGCCTCGATTCCGGCTCGCGACCGCCGACGGCGAGTTCCTCGCACGACGGGTCGTCCTCGCGACCGGCGGGCTGAGCTTTCCGAAGACCGGCTCCGACGGCGCGGGCTACGCCTTCGCCAAGGCGTGCGGGCACACGCTGACGCCGCTGGTGACGCCGTCGCTCGTCCCGCTGCTGCTTGCCGAGGGCCATTGGATTCGCGACCTGTCGGGCATCGCCCACGATGCGGAGCTCCTGCTTCGCAGCGGCACCGGCAAGATGCTCGCGCGGGTGCGCGGGAGCCTGCTCTGCACGCACTTCGGTCTTTCTGGTCCGTGCGCGCTCGACGCAAGCCGAAGCTGGATCCACGCCCATCGCGCGGATTCGGGCACGTCGCTCGAGGTGAACTGGTTTCCCGGCGAGACCATCGACTCGATCGACCGCGCGCTGCTCGAGACCGGTTCACGCGGCGTGCTCGCCTGGCTTCGCGATCGCCTGCCGGATCGGCTCGCCAAGGCGCTCCTCGACGCTGCCGGTTGCGACGCCTCGACGAAGGTGCACCAGTGGCCGAAGGATCGGCGACGCGCTCTGGCGACCCTGCTCGCCGCAACGCCGCTGCCGATCGTCGGCGATCGGGGCTACGCCTATGCCGAGGTCACCGCGGGCGGCGTGCCGCTCGCCGAGATCGATCTCGACTCGATGCAGAGCCGACGCACGCCGGGGCTCTTCCTGTGCGGCGAGATCTGCGACGTCGACGGCCGCATCGGCGGGTTCAACTTCCAGTGGGCGTGGGCGAGCGGCTTTCTCGCCGGCGGCGCTGCGGCGCGTTGAGATCGACATCGCGCCGATGAACGACCGCCGCCCCGAACGAAGGCGGGGCGGCGGCGATGGATGGGCGGGCCAAGCCTCCGCTTGCGATCACGTCCGGTCGCGAGCGGGCTTCTTCTTCGCGGCTGCATCGTC